>CAIXPV010000038.1 GCA_903921405.1 uncultured Actinomycetes bacterium | reverse complement strand
TTCCATCGATGCTGTCCTTTATGTCTACTGGTGACTTCAATGGTGTCGTTGAAGGCGTCAACGATTTAGAGGCCTCATACGACAAGCAGTTTGGGCCAGGAAACTACACACCGAATATTCCACTGGCGTATTGGTCATTTAGATTAATGATCGGCTTTGGATTTATTGGAGCTTTCTTTGCACTCCTTGCTCTGTGGCAGATGCGCAAAGGTGGATCTCCAAAGGGTAAGTGGTTTGCACCAGCGATGATTTCATTGCCGTTCTTGCCACTACTTGCAAACTCATTCGGTTGGATCTTTACAGAGACCGCGCGTCAACCATGGGCGGTATTTGGACTGATTAAAACCGCCGATGGCGTCAGCACCGTAGTTTCTGCTGGAGCAGTTCTATTCACAATGATTGCCTTTACCGTTCTCTACGGAATATTGGCCTTTATTGAAGTTGGGCTAATCCTTCGTGTCATCAAAATGGGACCGGCAGAAGAACTCGATTATGCCGACCCACAATTGGGTGGCTCATCCGATAAACCACTAGTGATGTCCTACTAAGAAAGGAGCATGAACATGACATTTCAAACAGTGTGGTTCCTACTCATTGCAGTTCTTTGGGTTGGATATTTTATTCTTGAAGGTTTTGACTTTGGAGTTGGAATGCTTCTTCGCTTTGTCTCTAGAAACGAGGCCGATCGTCGTGCAGTGTTAACGACACTTGGACCCGTCTGGGATGGCAACGAGGTCTGGCTGCTAGTTGCGGGAGGTGCCACTTTTGCCGCCTTCCCCGAATGGTATGCAACACTCTTTAGTGGTTTCTATCTTCCACTATTCCTGATTCTTGTTTCTCTAATTGTTCGCGGTGTGGCTTTTGAATATCGCAGCAAGTATGGAAAGGCACAATGGAGACAGCGCTGGGATATTGCAATTCTCATTAGCAGTGCGATTCCAGCTCTTCTCTGGGGCGTCGCTTTTGCAAATATCGTTAAAGGTGTTCCAATTGAGAAAGCATCAAATGGTTCACTTGAATACGTTGGAGGCTTCTTCAATCTTTTGAATCCCTATGCATTACTTGGTGGAGTAGTAACTTTGACGGTCTTCCTTACGCATGGGGCAGTCTTTTTATCGCTCAAGACAACAGGTGGAATACGTGAGAGATCACGTTCAATTGCAAAGATTACTGGCTTGGTTGCAGCAGTCTCATGCGTTGGATTCCTTACATGGACCAATCTCTTATTTGCCGAGATCAATGTTCGTGTATTGAGCCTCTCAGTTGTCATCGCCTTGTTATGGGTCGCTGGAATGGCTGCGAATTTGGTTGGCCGAGAAGGATGGGCATTTATCTTCTCTGCTGGCGCAATTGCAACATTTGTGTCAACGCTCTTCTACGCCCTCTATCCACGGGTAATGCCAAGCTCACTTGGTGCACAGTTTGATCTCACAATCACAAATGCCTCAAGCACTGACTACACATTGAAGGTAATGACCTACGTTGCTGTAGTTCTTACCCCACTCGTGCTTATCTATCAGGGCTGGACTTACTGGGTCTTCCGTAAGCGCGTCAGTGCTTCACAGATTTCTAACCCAGATCATGGCGTTTTAGATGCAGTAAGCCATACCCTGCATAAGTGAAATCAGTTGATCTGCGGCTACTGCTCTCAAGGAGTGGTAGCCGCAGACTTTTCTTCGTATCAATTGTCGCAGCGCTAATCTGGGCGGCGACAATTGTTATTAGCGCTCTCATTTTGAGCTCCCTAATAGTGTCAGTTATTGAAAAATCGACGAACTCTGCCACCCTTCTTGCATATCTTGCCTGCGCCTGGATTTTTAGATCCCTCTTTCAATCTGCTTTTGAATACTGGTGCAGCCTTCAAGCTTCACGCATCAAAGCCCAGCTACGAAGTGAAATAACCTCGACGTTGGATGCCTTTCAAAATCTTTCGGCTTCGCATCTGAGCTCGTTGCTTATTAAGGGGCTCAACTCACTTGATATATATTTAGGACGGTTCGTACCACAACTGTTTTTTGCGAGCATCACACCTGTAGTCGTTATCACCACGATTATGTTTTTAGATCCGATATCAGGTTTCATTGCGATCTTTACCTTGCCGCTCATCCCACTCTTTGGTGCTCTCATAGGTCGCTACACCGCAGATTCAGTTGCTAAAAAATGGAGAACTTTGGGCTCGCTCTCACAGTACTTTGAGGACTCCTTGCGTGGATTTGTCACACTGAAAATCTTTGGTAGACATAAGAGCCAGCCGGCGCGAATTGCCGAAATGGGCGATCGCTATACAGATGAGACCATGAAAGTCCTGCGCATATCTTTTCTCTCGGCCCTTGCTCTAGAGCTGTGCGCCACGATCTCAGTTGCACTAATTGCCGTTTCAATTGGTTTGCGTTTGGTAGATGGACATATAGGTTTTACTGCATCACTTGCAATTTTGATACTAGCCCCAGAAGTCTATTTTCCGTTACGTAATGCCGCCTCACTCTTTCACGCATCGGCAGATGGTACGCAGGCAATTGCACAGTTAAGTGAGATTGCGAAGCAACGCAGGGTTGCAGTAGTCGATGAAGTTATAGATTTCTCCTCAACATCTGCGATTCAATGGAGTGAATGGTCTGTAGATATTCCAGGTCGCGCACGCACGGTGATATTGGGCGAAACGGTTAAGTCCGGTGATATTTTCTTCATCATCGGTGAATCAGGAGTAGGAAAAAGTAGTTTTGCCTTGAATCTATTAGGCGTTAACAATCAGAGCTCTGTGATGGCCGATGGCGTTGAAATAACACCAGAGCGCAGGACATCGTGGTTTAAGAGTGTTGGTTGGGTTCCTCAAAATCCTGCTCTGGCACCGGGCGATGTTGCCCACCAGTTTCGAACTCTCTCATCCACCATTAGTGATATCGATATTGAACAAGCTCTATCACGATGTGGACTTGAAATCGGCGAGCTGCCACAAGGCCTAGCTACACCTATCGGCTTTTCGGGTGAGGCAGGAAGTTGCGCATCTGGTGGTCAGATACGAAAGATTGCACTTGCCAGATCTCTCATTACTAATCCACGAGTCTTGATTGCAGATGAACCTACTGCCGATCTAGATGATAAGAGCAGCCACCTCATCATGAATGAACTTCGAAAATATGCAGCAGCTGGAGCGATAGTTATTTGTATAACGCATGATCGCAGCGTTCTTCAAGCCGGCGATGTTATTGCGCGCTTTGAGAAGAGCGTGAACGCATGATGCTTCTTGCCTATTTACTGGGGGCATTTGCCTTTATCGGAGGAATCGGTTTAACGATTTCAAGTGGATGGTTGATAACCATGGCATCGATGCATCCGCCGATCTTGACTCTGAGCGTTGCTATTGTCTTGGTTCGTTTCTTTGGAATCTTTAGGTCAGTTGCCAGATATAGTGAAAGATTAATCAGCCACAAGGCAGTATTTGGTCGACTCACTGCGCTTCGCGTACGTATTTATCAAAGCCTTGTGAGCAGTTCAATCGCAGTTGCCCGTACCTTTAATAGTGGGACGAGTGTTAAGACGATCGTTGATGATGTGGAACGTGCGCAGGAGTACGAACTGCGGGTCAAACTACCCTCATCCTCGGCGATAATCTCCCTATTTGCTGGAGTAGCACTTGGCTTCTGGATCCGTCCGCAGACGCTATTTCTTTCGATACCTGCAAGTGCCTTGCTACTTTTCATCTACCCGGCATTAATTGCGCGAAAGAGTCAGGTAATCGCGCGCTCTATTGAAAAGAGCGAGAATGCATATACGCAGATTCTAGAGGGATCGATTCATGGTGTCACTGAAGCGCTGATCTACGGCTATTTAGCGGACAACTTAGCTCAGGCGCGGGCAGCAGAGGACTCTATTCGCCATCAGGAAGAGGATTTACTGAAGGTTACGTGGAGATTTTCTTCACTGGCAAATTTTACAATCGCATTAAGCGTTGTTGGTTTCTCGTGGCTAGCTCTAGTTCTCAATAATCATCATCCAATCCCAGCGGTTCAAACAACGATGCTCATCTTTTTACCGCTCGTTATTTTTGAGGCGATTACTGCTTGGTATCCAAATTTATTCGCTTCCGGCAAAATGTTGATGTCGGCCCAATCAGTGCGCGAACTGATAAAAATAGAAGCAGATGCTGGCAGTCAAAATATCTTCGATGAAGAAATCACACGGATATGCGCAGACAATGTCAGCGTTTGGTGGGATCAGCCTTTTATGAAACCAACAAGTTTTGAATTACATACAGGTGAACTTTTAGTGATTCGTGGTGCAAGTGGAAGCGGTAAATCAACCCTTGCCATGGGGCTGTTGGGATTGCTGCCTTATGAAGGTTCGCTCACAATCAACTATCAAGAACGCAGTAGTTTCAGCGACGTGAGTGGGCGAATAGTTGGAACGGTTCAGCGTTCACATATATTTAACACAACCGTGCGCGAGAACTTAAGGATTGCAAACCAGGATGCAACCGATGCGCAGATTCTTCACGTTTTACATCTTGTTGAACTTGATCAACTTCTCAGTGAGCTCGATAACGGTCTAGATACCCTCATCGGTGATTTTGGCCGGATAATTTCTGGGGGAGAGGCAAAGCGCTTAGCTATTGCACGAGTCCTCCTTGCCGAAGCCGAAATCTATATATTGGATGAACCCACAGAGCATCTAGATTTCGAACTAGCAATGCGCCTGGAAAGGGTGATTACTACTCATTTGGCTAAGAAAATAGCGATCGTAATCACCCACTCGGGATGGGAAAAGGCCAATAAAACTCTCACTATGGAGCGTTAAGTCGGGCCAAATCCCGGCAGACGCGAGAGAATCCCCTCGTGGGGGATTTAGAAAACAAACTGAGCAATGTTGTCGGTGATCGCACGGCAAAAGTTCTCTATGACGCCTTTGCAATCAAGACGGTGGGGGATTTACTGCGCCACTATCCACGGCGCTACATGGTGCGGGGTGAACTATCCGATATTGCCGAGCTCAAAGAGGGCGATGAAATAACCATCTTGGCGGAGGTTTTTGCATCTACCACGCGCCAGATTCGTGGCCGTAAGGGAAGCATCTTAGAAGTAATTGTTACCGATGGCAGCGATAAGTTATCACTGACATTTTTTAATCAAGCGTGGCGCGAAAAAGAGTTAAAGGTCGGTGCTCAAGGGTTATTCGCTGGCAAGGTAGGGCTGTTTAATTCGAAGAAGCAGTTAGCCCACCCCGATTATCAGATGATTGCCGATGGGTCGGATGTTGATAATGCAGTAGATAAATTTGCAGGAAAATACTTGCCCGTCTATGCGGCCACGTCCAAACTGCCTTCCTGGAAAATCACTCAATGCGTTGAGATGGCAATTGCATCTTTGGATGAGCTCGAGGACTTTCTTCCAGATGAGATTCGCACTGCTCATAATTTTCCAACCCTTCAGCAAGCACTCGTACAACTGCACACTCCCGCAGATTTAGAACATGCCGATGCGGCACGGGAGAGACTTACTTATGATGAGGCATTTTTACTGCAGTTAATGTTGGTGCTTCGAAGAGCTCAACTAAAGAAATTGAATTCGGTTTCTCGTACAGTGAAGAAGGGTGGAATTTTAGAAGCCTTTGATTTGGCCCTGCCTTTTGATTTAACTGGCGGCCAGCTGGGTGTTATTAAAGAGATTGAAAGCGATCTAGCCCAGCCGCATCCTATGCATCGACTATTGCAGGGCGAAGTTGGATCTGGCAAAACTATTGTCGCACTGCGCGCAATGTTGGCCGTAGTTGATAGCGGTGGCCAAGCTGCCTTATTGGCACCTACTGAAGTCTTAGCGGCCCAGCATGTGCGAACATTTGAAAAGCTTCTGGGTCCGCTTGCCCGTGCTGGAATGTTAGATAGTCCTAAAAGTGCAACTCGCATCACTCTAATAACCGGCTCACAAAATGTCGCAGCACGTAAAGCGGCGTTGTCATCGGCGGCAAGTGGTGAGGCTGGAATTATTGTTGGTACGCACGCCTTGCTCGGTGAAAAAATAGAGTTCGCTGATTTGGGCTTGATTGTCGTAGATGAACAACACAGATTTGGCGTGGAGCAGCGTGATGCACTTAAAGAAAAGGCGGTTAAACCTCCTCACTTGCTAGTCATGACCGCCACTCCAATTCCTCGAACTGTAGCTATGACTGTCTTTGGCGATCTAGATGTTTCAACATTGAGAGAACTTCCATTGGGTCGTTCCCCGATTACGACGCATGTGATCTCAGTGCTTGAAAAGCCAGCCTTCTTAGAACGGGCGTGGGCGCGAATTCGAGAGGAAGTTGCACAAGGTCACCAGGCCTACATCGTGGCCCCACGTATTTCGGCGTCAGATAGTGAGAGCTCGGATATTGATTTCCTCTTCGGTCAAGAGTCAAAGGATATTGCCTCAGTGGAGGAGTTAGCGCCTCGCCTAGCAGGAGATGCCTTAGCTGGGTTACGCGTGGCAGATCTACATGGACGTCAAACTCCAGAGGTTAAAGATGCAACGATGCGCGCATTTGCAGAAGGCGCCATCGATGTGTTGGTGTCAACGACAGTTATTGAAGTAGGCGTCGACGTAGCAAATGCAACGGTCATGGTGATTATGGATGCGGATCGTTTTGGTGTTTCTCAACTGCATCAGTTGCGAGGTCGAGTCGGCCGAGGAACATCTGCTGGGCTCTGTTTATTGGTGACGAGCGCTCCACCAGAGAGTCCTGCACGTGAGCGCCTCAATGCCGTGGCTGCAACTCTTGATGGCTTTGAACTCTCACGCATCGATCTTGAGCAACGACGAGAAGGAGATGTTCTAGGTGCCAGTCAATCAGGAACGCGCTCTCACCTTCGTTTGCTTCGCGTTTTGCGTGATGAAGAGTTAATTGAGCGCGCACGTGCCGATGCAGAAGGCATAATTACGGCATCGCCAGATTTATCTGGCTATCCTGGACTAGCTCAAGAGATTGCGCAGTTAGCTAAAGATGCATCTACCGACTATTTAGACAAGGGTTAGAGATTGAGAATTATTGCAGGAGTTGCGAAGGGTCGAACGTTAGGTACGGTAGCCGGTGCTACTCGACCAACATCTGATCGCGCTCGAGAAGGATTATTTTCATCACTGACGTCAGAGTTCGGCGATTTTCTTGGACTACATGTATTAGATCTCTTTGGCGGTTCCGGTGCCATTGGGCTAGAAGCACTCTCTCGCGGAGCATCAATAGTCCATATAGTTGAAAGAGATCCAGATGCACAAAAGACTATTGAAAATAATTACGAACTAGTTATGAAGAACAAACCCGTTGGAAAATTTCACTTGTATTCGATGTCAGCCGAGCGATTTGTCAGTGATCCACCTAAAGAGCAGTATCACTTTATATATATCGACCCTCCCTTTGATTTCACGAACATAGAGATTGAAGATATTCTGCAGAAACTTCATGCGGGGGAGTTCTTAAAAGACGATGGTCTCGTTGCCATCGAGCGCACTGCCAAGGGGCCACAATTTAGCTGGCCGCAAGGTTTTAGCCCGTCACGTGAGAGAAACTACGGTGCGGCCAGTATTTTTTACGGTAATTACCTGCCATCGAATGGATAAGTGCGCCATCTATTGCTAGCGTTTGAGCCATGAAGCGCGCAGTCTGTCCAGGTTCATTTGACCCAATTACGTATGGCCACTTAGACATCATCAAGCGCGCCAGCGCCCAGTTTGATCAAGTGGTCGTCGCCGTTCTGGAGAATCGAACTAAATCAAGCTTATTTACGGTCGCTGAGCGAATCGAGATGATTGCAGAAACAACTGCAACTTTGCCAAACGTAAGCGTGGATTCGTGGACTGGGTTATTGGCTGAATACTGCAAGAACAACTCCATTACGGCAATTGTTAAGGGTCTTCGTGCTGTCACCGACTTTGATTACGAACTACAGATGGCTCAGTTAAATCTTCAGGCATCAGGGGTTGAAACTATGTTGATGGCCACAGCCCCAGCCCACTCATTTTTATCTTCATCTTTAGTCAAAGAGCTAGCGCATTATGGAGGCGACGTCTCAACGATGGTTCCTCCAAATGTTAATGCTGCGTTAAAACTTCGAGTAGGCGGGAAATAGTCCGATGGATTCAGTAGATAAGTTAATGTCAGCGATCACGCTTGTGGAAGAAGCGCGTGGCGTTCCATTATCGGCAAGTTGTGTTGTGCATCGAGGCGAGATGCTGGAGCTACTTGATGAGGCACGGGAAGCTCTACCAACAGATTTAGAATCGGCACAAAAAGTATTAGGCGCACGAGATGCAATCATTGAAGAAGGTCGAGTTAGTGCTGAAGCCATGATTACGATGGCACGTGAAGATGTTGCGCGTATGGTTGAGCAGACATCAATTGTGCAAATCGCACGTGATGAAGCACGTAAAATTTTGGGTGATGCGCGCGAACTTGCTGAGCAAGAAAAAACCGAGGTTGAGGAATACATCGATGGAAGACTTGCAACGCTTGAAGTAATTCTCAATAAGACGCAGGATGCGGTGGCTCGAGGACGTGAACGCTTAGCTGGTGCTGGCGATAAAGATGCTCTGGCCCAGCTCTCAGATGCGGACTAATGTAGATGTCACGTCCATCAGAGGTTTTTAAGCTCAATACGTTTGAACTGCCAAGACGTGCAGGTGAAATGAAAGAGTATGAATTAGATATTGAAGTTCCAGAAAACTTTGGCGTTCCCCTAATTTACGTTCCAGCTGGTGAAGTAATTGAAGTAGATGCGCGGTTGGAGTCGGTTACTGAGGGAATACTTCTTAGCGCCGAAATCTTTGCAACGGCGAAAGGGGAGTGCACGCGCTGTTTAGATCCAGTCGAGTTGAGAATAGAGAAAAAGATACAAGAGCTCTATAACTACACGGCCAAAGTAGGGCGCTCAAAGAAAGCGGCAGTTGGGGATGATTTAGATATAGAGGATGAGTCGATGATGGATGGCGACATTATGGATTTAGAGACAGCGATTCGCGATGCCATAGTCCTAGACCTCCCATTTAATCCACTGTGTAGTCCAGATTGCCTGGGTCTGTGCCCTGATTGCGGAGGCAAGTGGGCGCTCCTAGCCCCAGATCACGCTCACGAGAGCATCGATGCCCGTTGGGCGGGGCTCAAGGCTATTGATATCGAAAGCCCCGATTTCAAAAATTAGAGGTTTTAAGGGATACTTACGCCCTGCAGCCATCGCTGCGCAGCGAAAGAAGAGGTTAGAAAAGTGCCAGTACCAAAGCGGAAAACCTCGCGTTCAAAGACGCGATCACGTCGAAGCCAGTGGAAGACAACTGCGGCCTCTCTTGCAACATGCCCACAATGTCAGCAACCAAAGTTGCAGCACACTGCATGCCCAACATGCGGTACATATAACCGTCGCCAGGTATTAGAGGTCTGATCTGAGCTCGTTGCTCAATGAGAGGTTAGGGGTTGCGATTGAACCCTCACTTCTTCAGTTAGCTTTTACTCATCGTTCATTTGCATATGAATCGGCGACCAAGGAAACTAATGAGCGTCTTGAGTTTTTAGGTGATTCAGTTTTAGGTTTAATAGTTACTGAAGAGTTGTACAAACGCTACCCAGATTTTGATGAGAGCCGCTTGTCTCCGCTTCGCTCTGGCGTGGTAAATATGCGCGCATTGGCAGATATTGCCCGCGATTTAGATCTGGGCAAACATATTCGCCTAGGTAAAGGCGAGGAAGTTACTGGCGGACGCGATAAAAATTCGCTCTTGGCCGATGCGCTGGAAGCTTTGATTGGCGCAATTTACTTACAGTTTGGTTTTGCAGTGTGCACAAACATTGTGCGAGGACTTATTGCACCGACATTGGATTCAGCCGTTGCTCGAGGAGCTGGGTTAGATGGCAAGACTGCGTTGCAAGAGTTAGTGGCAGCCATTGGCAAAGGCATTCCTGAATACCTAGTCACTGAAGAAGGCCCAGATCACGATAAGAATTTCACCGCCCACGCAATGGTCGCAGGTGCATCCGTTGGTCTTGGCACCGGAAAGAGCAAGCGTGAAGCCGAGCAAGTTGCCGCACGAATTGCCTATGAAACGTTAAAAATCGAGCTGCCTGAGCAGTAAATGCGCGGAAAAGCTGCTCGTGACGCGATAGGTTTGCCGCGTGTATTTGAAGAGCATCACCCTCAAGGGCTTTAAGTCCTTTGCTTCGGCTACCACCTTGCGTCTAGAGCCTGGCATCACGTGCGTCGTTGGGCCAAATGGTTCAGGAAAAAGTAACGTTGTCGATGCCCTTACCTGGGTAATGGGTGAACAAGGTGCAAAGTCACTTCGTGGCGGCAAGATGGAAGACGTTATCTTCGCCGGAACAAGCGGTCGCGCACCACTTGGTCGCGCTGAAGTCTCTCTTACAATCGATAACGCCGATGGTGCACTTCCTATTGAATACAGTGAAGTAACGATTTCAAGAATTCTATTTAGAAATGGTCACAGCGAATACTTAATAAATGGCGAAGCATCGCGTTTGTTAGATATTCAAGAGTTACTGAGTGACTCTGGAATCGGCCGCGAAATGCACGTTATTGTCGGCCAAGGTCAACTCGATGCCATATTGATGGCAACTCCAGACGAACGTCGAGGATTTATTGAAGAAGCAGCTGGAGTTTTGAAGCATCGCAAGCGTAAAGAAAAAGCGATTCGCAAACTTGATTCGATGCAAGCTAACTTAGCTCGTGTACAAGATTTAACCGTTGAGTTGCGACGTCAACTGCGTCCACTTGGTAAGCAAGCAGAAGTTGCGAAGAAGGCGGCGACTATTCAGGCCGATCTACGTGATGCCAAACTTCGTTTACTCGCCGATGATTTTATTTCTCTATCGAGAGTTCTAGATGCTGAAGTGGCAGATGAGACCGCGCTGCGCGAAAGACGTGCCATTGTTGAAGCTGAAGTTGATTCAGTGCGTGCACGCGAAGAAGCTCTAGATAATCAAAGTGCCGTCGAAGGTCCGCAGTTAGTGGCCGCCCAAGAGACGTATTACCAACTTAACTCATTGCGTGAGAAATTCCGTGGAACTCAAAATTTGGCGCAAGAGCGTTCACGTTTTCTCAATGAAGAGGCAGAAGAAGCTAGAAGTTCTGGCCGAGATCCTCAAACCTTAGATTATGAGGCAACAGTTCTGCGCGAAGAAGAAGCAAGCCTTAGAAGTAGCGTTTCAGCGGCGCAACAAACTCTTACACACTCTACGGCCGAACTTGCACGAAGCGAACATGCGCTTAAAACCGATGAAGATAAAATCGCTGCGGCAATGAGGGCAATTGCCGATGCGCGAGAAGGCACTGCGCGCCAAGAGGGCCATATAAAATCACTTCAAGCCCGCTTGGAAGCGATTTCTGAGGAGATTGCCCGCTTAACTCGTGCGCGCGATGATGCCCAAGCTCGTGTAGATAGTGCAGGGCGTGAATATGCAACCTACGAACTAGATATTGCAAGTGCCGACTCGGGTGAGATGAACCTGGACACAAACTTTGAAGGCGCTAAATCATCACTGGATTCAGCAAAGGAAAAGCTTGCGAACCTGATCGAAGCCGAGCGGGTTGCCGATCGCGAACGCAACGTCATTGAATCAAAGATTGAAGCAATGAAACTTACTTCGCAAAATCGCGATGGCGCAACTGCGCTGTTACACGATTCGCATGGAGTACACATTCTTGGATCGATAGCAGCCCTCATTCGTATCGACTCTGGGTGGGAGGCTGCAGCTGCAGCTGCTCTTGGCTCCTTAGCCGATGCGGTTGTGGTGGAAGATTTATCATCTGCGGTTACCGCACTTACAACCCTGCGCAGTCAAAACCTAGGTCAAGCAGATGTGCTTGTTTACGACCGCACGTTGGCAACTTCAGACTCGATTCCATCAGGGTTAACATCTCTTGCATCGCATGTTCAATCTAATGAGATTGGTGAGCTACTTTCATCACTTCTAGCCTCATATGTTGTGGCTGAGAATGCTCGAGATGCCGAAGCGATTCTGCGTTCACACCCTGGCGTACATGTAGTTACTCGCGATGGGGATTTGGTCTCACGAAATCGCGCACGTGGTGGTTCAAAATCTTCATCATCACTTATCGAGATCAACGCTCTCATTGCTGATTTAGAAGTCAAACTCTCAGCTATAGCCGCACGTTGTGATCAACTTAAATTTGAAATTTCATCTACTAATAACGATGTCTCTACTCGGCAGGGTGACTTCGATACAGCATTGGCCAAACTCAATGAGTCAGATGCGCGAATCGGTGCTCTCACCGAACAGCTTGCAGTATCTGGTCAGAATATGAAATTAGCAACGGCGGAAGTAGAAAGACTCAACGCAACAATTAGTGAGGCTACAACAGCTAAGTCACGCGATGAGGGCGAGCTTGTTATTGCACAGAATCAACTTCATCAGCAGGGGGCAGTTGCTGAACCAGACCATACATTTACTGAGAATCTTCGCAACGCTGTTTCAATTGCGCGCACGGCAGAAGTTGAAGCACGCCTAGCGGTACGAACAATTGAAGAACGCGTCACATCTGTGGCAGATCGTGCCAAGGCGCTCGAGACTTCGGCCCATGCAGAGCGTGAAGCGTCAGAGCGCGCGATTCTTCGCAGAGGCGCACGTGCCAGAGCATCTGTTATATCTCAAGCTATCGCTGAAGCTGCTTATGAAGCATTGATCCATATTGAGCGCTCGATTTCTAAGGCTGCAATAGAGCGTGGCCGTTTAGAGGAATCACGTGCATCGCGTGAGGGAGAAACTCTCACAGTTAGAACTCGAGGCCGCGAACTGGCAACTGAACTCGAAGCGCTTACATCTAGCGTTCATCGCGATGAAATCGCGCGCGCAGAGCAACGAATGCGAATCGAGTCGCTGGAGAATAAAACTGGCGAAGAGTTCGGGATCGATACTCACACACTTGTTGCAGAGTATGGCCCAGAAAATGATGTTCCAACATTCTTTGAAAATGAAGATGGCGAAATTGTGACAACGGAGTTAATTCCATATCGCCGAGATCAACAAGAAAAACGATTGGCATCTGCCGAGCGTTCATTAAATCTCTTAGGTAAAATCAATCCATTGGCACTTGAAGAGTATTCATCTCTTGAAGAACGTCTGAAGTTCCTGGCTGATCAACTGGAGGATTTAAAGAATACAAAGAAGGATTTGCTAGACATCATTAAAGAGGTTGATGACCGAGTTCAGCAGATATTCATGGAGGCTTTTCTTGAAACTGCAAAGCACTTCGAAGAGATTTTTGCACGATTGTTCCCGGGTGGCGATGGGCGTTTAATCTTGGTAGATCCAGATAATCCACTGACAAGTGGCGTAGATGTTGAAGCACGTCCACCAGGAAAGCGCATTAAGCGTCTTTCACTGCTTTCAGGTGGAGAAAAATCATTAACTGCCGTTGCAATGCTGGTCGCAATCTTTAAGGCACGACCTAGCCCGTTCTATGTGCTTGATGAAGTTGAGGCGGCCTTAGATGATGTTAACCTCGGCCGACTTTTGGGTGTACTTGAAGAGCTTCGTGCAAGCTCTCAGCTCATAATTATCACTCACCAAAAACGTACTATGGAGATTGCCGATGCACTCTATGGCGTCACAATGCGTGGAGATGGAGTAACTGAAGTTATCTCTCAACGTCTGCGTGAATCTGACGCAAGTTAACCGGTTGCATCATGGGGCTGTTTAGTAAGTTCATCGCGAAAATAAAAGGAACTAACAGTTTTTCACCAGCTGATTGGCAAGAGTTGGAGCAAGAACTTCTTGCATCTGATCTTGGGCCAACCTTAACTCGTACATTGATTGAGCAAGCCAAGAAAGTTAAGAGCGAGGATGCCGAATCGGCACTCTCTCAAATATTGACCGAACAGCTGAGTTCTCGTTCACGAGATTCACTTGTCAATCCCAATGGATTAACTGTTGTCATGGTGGTGGGTGTCAATGGAACTGGAAAAACTACATCGGTTGCAAAGTTAGCCTCGACAATAAAGAGTGCCGGGTCAACAGTGCTTATTGCGGCAGGAGATACTTTTAGAGCTGCCGCCGTCGATCAGCTGCAGACGTGGGGGGATCGAATTGGAATCCCCGTGGTGTGCGGTAAAGCCAATAGCGATCCTGCATCAGTTGCATTTGATGCCACGCAAGAGGCTAAACGTTTAGGCGTTGATTATCTGCTCATTGATACGGCCGGACGTCTGCACAATAAGAACGATCTGATGGCTGAGCTTGAAAAAGTTAAGCGGGTAGTAGAGAAGACTTCGCCAGTGAATGAAGTTCTCTTGGTCATTGATGCAACTACCGGACAAAATGGTTTATCCCAGGCCACACTATTTACAGAAAGCGTTACCGTCACAGGAATTATCGTTACTAAGTTAGATGGCAGCGCCAAGGGTGGGGTAGCCCTAGCCATCGAGAAAGAGCTCGATATCCCCATCAAATGGGTTGGTACAGGGGAGTCCCACACTGATTTTGCTCGTTTTGAACCTGCGAGCTATATAGCGGGGCTGCTTTCGTAACGTAGATGTAACACGCAAGGGGTTTTTGTTATGAATTTGAAACCCTAGAGAACCCTTCTTGTAACTCACCCACGGCATCTTTGCCCACATCTCAAAGGCGAGAACACGTGTAATTCTTCACTGAAAGCAGATTCTCTTATGACAGATGTAGTTCTTAACTCTGGCGATACCGCATGGATGTTGGCTAGTACTGCGTTAGTACTTCTTATGACACCTGGTTTAGCTTTCTTTTATGGCGGAATGGTTCGCACTAAAAGTGTTCTCAATATGATGATGATGTCTTTTGTGACAATCGGAATCGTAAGTATCTTGTGGGTTATCTACGGATTCGAACTCGCCTTTGGTTATAAAGCCGACTCGCCTTGGTATGGAAATATTTCATTCTCAGGACTCGGCGGCATGGTAAATGACTTAACGAATAACGGTGGTATTTATCCAATTCCAGTATTAGTTTTTGCTGCATTTCAATTGATGTTTGCGATTATTACACCCGCGTTGATCTCAGGTGCAATCGCCGATAGAACTAAGTTTATTTCTTGGGCAGTCTTTGTTGCAATCTGGACAACGATTGTCTATTTCCCAGTTGCGCACTGGGTTTTTGCCTTTGGTAATAAAGTTGGAGATAGCGTTACAGGAACCGGATTTCTCGCAGGGAAAGGTTTGGAAGACTTTGCAGGCGGAACCGCAGTACACATCAATGCAGGAGCAGCTGGTTTAGCCCTTGCGATAGTCCTTGGTAAGCGCGTTGGCTGGCGCAGAGAAGCTATGCGCCCCCATTCGTTGCCACTTGTTCTACTTGGCTCAGGACTCTTGTGGTTTGGATGGTTCGGTTTCAATGCCGGTTCGGCGTTAGCTGCAAATGGAACGGCTGGACTTGCATTTATGAACACACAGGTTGCAACAGCTGGCGCTCTAGTTGGTTGGTTACTTGTTGAAAAGATTCGTAACGGTCATGCAACATCCCTTGGCGCAGCATCTGGTGCTGTCGCTGGTTTAGTTGCAATCACCCCTGCATGTGCCTTTGTTGCTCCATGGGCAGCTGTCGTTATCGGTTTCTTTGCCGGTATCTTCTGTGCACTTGCAGTTGGTTTAAAGTACAAGTTTGGCTTCGATGACTCACTCGACGTAGTGGGCGTTCACCTTGTTGGTGGAATCTGGGGCTCACTAGCTATTGGACTATTTGGTACGCACGTCGTTAATAGCCTTGGTTTAGATGGCCTCTTCTATGGCGGTGGAACCGCATTGCTAGGAAAGCAGGCACTCGGTGTTGGAATGGTGGCGTTGTATTCATTCATCGTTACATTGATTCTTGGATTTGCTATTGAAAAGACGATAGGTTTTAGAATCAAGGCGGACAAAGAAGTTGAAGGAATAGATTTAAATGAACATGCTGAAAGTGCCTATGAATTATCGAGCTCATCACGTGGAGGTTCCTTCTAATGAAACTAATTACAGCAATTCTCAAACCATTTAAGTTAGATGATGTTAAGAACGCTCTGCAAGCTCATGGCGTGACAGGCATGACAGTCTCTGAAGCCAGTGGCTTTGGTCGCCAAAAAGGACACACTGAGGTTTACCGTGGCGCTGAATACACAGTAGATCTAGTTCCAAAGGTGCGCTTAGAGGTTCTAGCCGATGATGCCGATGCAGATTCGGTAGTCGACGTAATCGTCAAAGCTGCATCGACAGGATCAATTGGAGATGGAAAAGTTTGGACAACCCCAGTTGATCAGGTAGTACGTGTCCGCACAGGAGAGCGCGGACCGGATGCAATCTAAGATATAGCCCATGGGCATTGATGAGAGAAGAGCGCGATCGCAAGCAAGTGATCGCACTCTTCTCTCACTTTTTTCTATGGCAACGTATGAGCACTTAGTTGTTTCAGATACTAAAGGGGTAGCCGTAGCCGCAGTGGGTGGATATGGCCGGGGCGAATTATCACCGGGCTCTGATTTAGATATTGTAATTCTGCATCAGGGACAGTTCTCAGAAGAAAAACTGGGCAAGTTTGTCAATGCTTTGCTCTATCCATTATGGGATACGCATAAAGTTGATTATTCCGTCAGAACTCGCGCACAAACACAAGATGCCGCACGTGGTGATCTCAAAGTAGCGTTAGGTCTCTTAGATATTCGCCTGATAGCTGGTGATGCAGATCTAGTAGAACTCGTTGCTAAAGATTCTCTGGAGGCGTGGCGAGATAAATCGCGTGTGAGGTTGGCCGAACTAAAAACCTCTATGGAGCAAAGACACAATCGCGCTGGAGAGCTTGCTTACCTTTTGGAGCCCGATGTAAAAGAGGCACGAGGCGGACTGCGCGATATCAACGCGCTGTACGCAATTTCAATATCTGGCGCAGTGGCCGTTCCGCTAGATCGAATCAGCAAGGCACAGCTAACCCTAGATAATGTGCGAGAGGCTTTACATATTGTAAGTGGACGAAACAAGGACCGCTTACTTTTTCAAGAGCAAGACAAAGTTGCCACGTTTCTTAACTACAGTGATGCCGATGCCATGATGAGTGAAGTCGCACAAGCTGCGCGCTCGGTAGATTATTTACTTGAGCACACGTGGCATTTAGTTGAACAAAAAGATAGCTCTCGCCGAATCTTGCGTCGCACAAAAGCGCAGTCAGTTGCAAAAAACATTAGTATCGCCAACAATGAGATCGTCATTGATGAAGGTGCCATATTAGGTAATGATCCCGTGATCTCACTTCGCGCAGCGGCAACGGCGGCTCAACTTGGCGTGCCTATGTCACTTGAAACGTGCGTTCTCATAAAGGAATCACTTGCCCTTGGCCAGTCACTATTGCCAACTCCTTGGCCGCGGGAGGCGCGCGAGTTATTGATCTCTCTCATCGGTGCGGGTGAGTCTATGGTTCCGATTTTTGAAACCTTAGACCAGGAAGAGATTATCTTTAGTTGGATACCAGAATGGAGGAGTGTTCGCTCACTTGCCCAACGCAACGCGCTTCATCGACACACCGTAGATAGGCACATGGTTGAGACCGCAGTTCATGCAGCAGCTTTAACACGAAAAGTGCATCGACCAGATTTGCTGTTATTTGCCTCGCTTTTCCACGATATTGGGAAAGGTCACGCAGAGGATCACTCGGAGCGCGGAGAGCGATTAATTGTGCCAATCGCCGAGCGAATCGGATTTTTTGACAGCGATATTGAAACTTTGCAGATTCTGATTCGCCATCATTTATTGTTATCGGCGACCGCTACTCGGCGTGACTTAGATGATCCAGCAACTATCGCCTCAATTACTGCGGTGATACCGGATTTAAATACCCTTGAACTTCTGCATGCACTCAGCGTTGCAGATGGAGAAGCAACGGGAAGTGCTGGTTGGAGTGATTGGAAGGCGGCTCTGGTTTCAGATCTAGTCTCACGAGCTAGAAAGGCGATGACTGGATCACAAATTGCAGAGCAGCCATTTCTAAATCAGGCCCAGTTGGATTTGGCGCAGAGTGCACAGTTAACTATTGAGCTCAGTGATCACCCCAGCGGCTATTCAATTGAAATCGTTTCACCCGATATGCCAGGTTTACTCTCATTGATAGCCGGGGTTCTTAATATCTCTAGGTTAGATGTTAAATCCGCTAGAACTAAGACTCATGGAAAATCTGCCGTTATGAGTTGGATAGTGAGCCCTCAGCCACACGCGCCTACTGTGACTTCAGAGGATCTTCGTAGTGAGATTGAAAAAGCTTTCAAAGATTCGCATCGCGTAGAAGAGCAGTTACTTGCACGTGCAAAAATCTATGCCACGATTCCTACTATTCCCGTACCAGCACCAGATGTTGTCTATTTCAATGATGCAGCAACCGATGCGAGCGTTATTGAAGTAAGAAGCCACGATCGACCTGGCCTACTCTTTAGAATCGGCGCCGCTATTACGCAATCAAAGGTCGATATCCGTTCGGCAATTGTTACCACGTTAGGTGCCGAGGCTATTGATACCTTGTATGTAACTGAACTCAATGGCGGACCGTTGAGCGATGAACGAGCCAGCGAAGTCACGTCGCGCCTTCGAGCTGCTCTGGCGTAGTCTTAGGCCACTATGTTTGAATCCCTATCCTCGCGCTTCACATCAGCCTTTGGTGCTTTGCGCTCTCGTGGGCGGATATCTAACTCAGATATTGAAACAACCTGCGCCGAAATCCGCCAAGCTCTTCTTGAATCAGATGTTGCTGTAAGTGTGGTCGATAGCTTTGTCGCCAGTATCAGTGAAAAATCACTTGCCGCGCTGCCTACATTGCAATCAGGTACAAACCAAGGTCAAGTGATCTTTGAAATCGTTAACGCACAGCTGATCGAAATTTTAGGCGGCTCAGAGCGCCGAGTTCGTTTTGCTAAGAAGGCGCCAACGGTCATTATGTTGGCAGGCTTGCAAGGAGCGGGTAAGACAACGCTGGCTGGAAAGTTAGCTAAGTTTTATGCCGACCAAGGCAACACACCTTTATTGGTTGCATCTGATTTACAACGCCCCAACGCAGTTACACAGCTACAAGTTGTTGGAGACAGTATTGGCGTTCCGGTCTTTGCACCTGAAGGTGGAAATGGCGTTGGTGATCCAGTCAAAGTCGCACAGGCCGGCATCGAATTCGCTCGCGCTAAGCAATACAACATGGTCATCGTAGATACTGCAGGTCGCCTTGGCGTCGATGAAGATTTAATGAAAGAAGCCATTCGCATAAGGGATGCCGTAACACCTGATGAAATTCTCTTTGTGGTCGATGCCATGATGGGTCAAGATGCAGTGCGCACGGCTGCGGCATTTCTAGATGGCGTTGGATTCGATGGCGTTGTCTTAACTAAACTCGATGGCGATGCGCGAGGCGGTGCTGCGCTTTCAATAGCATCACTGACAAAGCGACCAATCATGTTTGCCTCAATGGGTGAAAAACTTGGCGACTTTGATATTTTCTATCCAGATCGAATGGCATCTAGAATTTTAGGACTTGGCGATGTTGCAACATTGGCAGAGCAAGCGAAAAAGGCCTTTGATGGTGATACCTCGGCAAAGTTAGAGGCAAAGTTTGCAAGTGGTGAGGATTTCACTCTTGAGGATTTTCTTGAGCAACTTCAGGCGATGTCGAAGATGGGTTCGATGTCCAAACTCTTATCGATGTTGCCCGGGTCAGGTGCCATGAAGAAAGCGATCGATAACTTTGATGAAGGCGAGATAGTTCGCACCACGGCGATTGTTCAATCGATGACACCGACTGAGCGGCGTGATCCTAAAGTTCTCAATGGCTCCAGGCGAGCGCGAATTGCACTGGGCTCTGGACGTGCAGTCTCTGATGTCAATAATCTCGTTGATCGATTCTCAGCGGCACAGAAGATGATGAAGCAGGTCCGAAATGGGGGTATGCCGGCCGGTATGCCACCAGGAATGCCTGCCATGTCTGCCCCTGCCACAAAGGGCGTTGCGCAGAAGAAGAAGTCCAAGTCGGGTAATCCCGCCAAAAGGGCCATTGAAGAGGCCCAGTAGGCGATTTCGCGTAAAACCCCTTGGGGTGGCAGAATAAGCAACCTGTTGAAGGGGCCCTCTACCCCCAGCAACATCCACAATCGATAGTTGAATCGTATTCACCGCGCACCCCGCTGCAGTGAGTAGATATGACACACATATACAGGAGACACATTTCTTGGCTACAAAAATTCGCTTAATGCGCATGGGCAAAATCCGTACACCTTTTTACCGTGTAGTTGTTACCGACTCACGTAAGGCGCGTAACGGTCTTTCAATCGAAGAGATTGGTCGCTATGTCCCAGGACAAGAGCCATCACTTATCGAGATCAACTCAGAGCGTGCTCTGTACTGGCTCGGAGTCGGTGCTCAAGCATCATCAGCTGTAGAGGCGTTATTGAAGGTCACTGGAGATTGGCAGAAGCACAAGGGACTTCCTGGAACTGAAGGAACTCTTCGCGTTGCAGCTCCTCGTGTAGGAAAGATTGTTGCTTACGAAGCAGCGGTTAAGCATGCAATGGATGAGCCAAAAGAGGGTGCAACAACTCTTAAGAAGAAGGCTCAAGATAAGTTAGCTACTAAGGCCAACCCAGTTGTGTCCGAAGCAGTGTCGGAAGCAGTGTCCGAACCAGCAACAGTTGATGCTGTGTCCGAGGTTCCAGCACTAGAAGCGGCTACCGAAGTTGTGACTGAAGAAGTTGTGACAACCGAAGCAGTGGTTGAAACACCAGCTGAAGAAACACCAACTGAAGAAGCGGCTGCCGAATAATCATGATGGATGAAGCGCTCGAACACCTAGTAAAGGGAATCGTCGATAATCCCGATGATGTTGTAGTCAGCGAAAAAACACATCGCCGAGGCACAACTCTTGAGGTTCGAGTTAATCCAGAAGATATTGGCAAAGTAATTGGCCGCAATGGCCGTACTGCTAAAGCTCTGCGCACTGTTGTTAGCGCGCTCGCAGGTCGCACTGTTCGTGTCGATCTTGTTGAGACTGACGAACCTAACTAAGTTAGTGATCAATTAGCCATGCGTTTACTCGTAGGGCGGATTGGTCGCGCTCATGGCATTTTAGGTGAGGCAACCATTGAGGTTCGCAGTGATGAACCAGATCGCCGGTTTGCTGTAGGTGCAGCGTTACAAACCGATGACCATGGTCAGTTAACTATCACGTCCGGACGTGTTCACAATGGCATTTTACTGCTTGGCTTTGCGGGCTATACGGATAGAAATCAGATTGAAAAACTTCGCAATGTTCTTCTCTATGCCGATGTAGATATTAATGAGGACCGTGAGGACGAGGATGATTATCACGTCCTTCAGTTGATTGGTTGTTCAGCACTGCTTGAAAATGGTGAGGTTTTCGGTGAAGTAACCGATGTTATTAATCTTCCTGGACAGGATTTGTTAGCAATTAAAACCGCTACGGGCGAGACACTCATTCCATTTGTGCACCAGCTTGTACCGATGGTCGATGTAACGGCGCGACGTATAGTTGTTATTCCACCGGACATGAGTGGAGTCATTGCATGAAAATAGAGGCAGTAACAATATTTCCAGATTATTTTTCACCTGTTTCGTTGTCGCTTCTGGGTAAAGCTCAAGACGCTGGAATTTTAAGCTTTGTTGTTCATGATTTGCGAAGCTTTGCCACAAATAATCACCACGCAGTAGATGACACCCCATATGGTGGTGGTGCAGGCATGGTGATGTTGCCAGAAGTCTGGGGCCAAGCCCTTGATCCATTGATGGTCGATGACACAGATTTAATAGTTTTAACGCCTGCAGGAAAACGTTTTGATCAGCCAATGGCGCAAGAGTTTTCGAAGGCGGCACATATTGTTTTTGCATGTGGGCGATACGAAGGTATTGATGATCGGGTGCGTCAGCATTACAGCTCCGAGCCCTATGCCTCACGAAATATTAGAGTCCATGAAGTGTCAATCGGTGATTACGTATTAGGCGGGGGAGAAGTTGCATCTCTTGTCATGATAGAAGCGATCACACGATTACTTCCTGGAGTACTTGGTAATCCAGAGTCATTGGCCGAAGAGTCGCATAATGAAGATGGATATCTTGAATATCCAAACTTTACAAAACCTGCACTATGGCGCGATATTGCAGTGCCAGAGATTTTATTAAGTGGCAATCATGCAGAAATCGCCAAATGGCGGGCAGCAGCAGCCAAAGAACGCGCCACCAAGAATTTCTAACTCGCGAGTAATGCACCTTCTGCCGTAGCGTTAGCCCCATGACAAGTGATGCGGCAGCGATTCAAGCCCGACTAATTCGAGACCTTGAACCAGTTGTTGCTGTGGAACTCGAGAGACATTTAAGTGTTCAAAAAAACTGGTATCCGCATGAGTATGTGCCATGGTCAGAAGGTCGCGACTATGCCGGCCCGCTCAATGGTGATGCGTGGGAGGCAAAAGATTCACGACTTACTCCAGTTGCCCAAGATTCACTTATCCTGAATCTTCTTACCGAAGACAACTTGCCCAGTTATCACACTGAAATTGCGCTCTCGATGGGCCGCGATGGCGCTTGGGGTACATGGATTGAGCGCTGGACGGCAGAAGAGGCCCGCCACAGCATTGTGATTCGTGATTACCTCATGGCAACACGTGGGGTTGATCCCTACGAACTAGAAGATTTACGCATGGCACATATGTCACTTGGTTATCAAACCCCGTATGTCAATGACATGTTGCACACCATTGCTTACGTATCTTTTCAAGAGCTTGCAACACGCATTTCACATCGCAATACCGGCAAGATTTCCGATGACCCAATAGCTGAAAGCATGATGCAACGTGTTTCATTGGATGAAAATCTGCACATGCTGTTCTATCGCAACACTCTTGGCGCAGCCCTTGATATGGAGCCAAATGCTGCAATGCGTGCAATCACCGATGTGGTTACTAACTTTGATATGCCGGGTGCCAATATGCCTGGCTTTAGTCGCAAAGCTGTTCAAATCGCTCTTGCTGGAATCTATGACATGCAACAGCACTTAGAGGAAGTTGTCGCACCTGTACTTCGAGCATGGAATGTCTTTGAGCGCACCGATTTAAGTGGCGATGGACTTGCTGCACGGGCAGAGTTAGCAGATTTCCTGGCTAAGACGACGGTTGAATCCAATCGATTTAATGAAAAACGCGAAGTGTATTTTGAGCGTCTTATTGCACGCGGACAAGAGCCTTTGCGGATTATCAAGTAAAATTTCGATATGAGTAAGCGCGTCATTTTCATCGAGCATGACCATGTCAGTGAAGGTGGACCAATCTGGCTTCAGTTTCAGCGCCGCGGTTTTAAGATTACACGCTTTGTAATCGTCAACGAAGAAAATGCTAGAACCCCCAATGTGTCACCGGTCTGGCCCGACCTTATGAGCTTTGATGTCGTTGTAGTGATGGGTGCACCCTTTGCAGCATATGATGATGAAGGTATTGGTAACTGGTTACTGCCTGAGATAGAGAAACTTCGCGAAGTCCACAACGCTGGTATTCCAATTTTAGGAATCTGTTTTGGGGGACAAGTGATGTCGCGGGTATTAGGTGGCACTGTCTCGCGCTCACCTCGCGCTGAGCTTGGCTGGTATGAAATCGATTCAAACGATAAAGATTTAATTCCAAACGGTCCATGGTTTCAGTACCACTGGGATCGTTTTACTATCCCACCAGGTGCCACTGAAATCGCAAGCAATGATTTGTGCCCGCAGGCATTTGTATATGGACGAACGTTGGGTCTGCAGTTTCACCCAGAAATAGATCTGCATGTTCTAGATCTGTGGCTAGCGATGGAGGGTGGCTGCGCAGAAGTTGAGTCAGAGGGTGTTGTTATTGATGATTTACGCGAACAAACTAGAGCCCTTGAGCCAGAAAGTAATCAGCGCGGTTACGATTTAGTAGATCAATTTCTTGACCGCATCGCAACTGCGCCAGTTACAATGATCTAATCGTTAGAGATAAAGACATTTTTTACTTCAGTAAATGAATCCAGTGCATCAGGACCAAGTTCACGTCCGAGGCCTGATTGTTTAAAACCACCAAATGGTGTCCAGAAACGCACAGAAGAGTTCGAATTTACTGAGAGCGCGCCAGTATCAACTCCGCGCGATACACGCAGTGCACGTCCGATATCACGAGTCCAAATTGAACCTGATAGGCCATACTCGCTGTCATTAGCCATCTCAATAGCTTCGGCCTCATCCTCAAATGTCATCACCGAAACCACTGGCCCAAAGATCTCTTCACGCCATGAGCGAGACTGTGTATTTTTTGGAAGCAGCACCGTAGGTGGCATCCAATAACCAGGGCCTGTAGGTGCGCTACCTTGAAATGCGATTGGTTCATCTAAGAAAGATTCAACAACATCAAACTGCTTCTTTGAAATCAGTGGTCCCATATCCGCAGTAGCAAGATTGGGATCTTCGACACGGAATTTCTTTACCGCTACTTCAAAGTGCTCCATAAAAGTATCGAAGGCTGATTTTTGTATCAAGATGCGCGATCTGGCGCAGCAGTCTTGGCCCGCATTATCAAAGACTGCTCCGGGTGCTCCAGCTGCAGCTTTTGCAATATCGGCATCGGCGAAGATGATGTTAGAACTCTTGCCACCTAACTCCAACGTTAAGCGTTTAACTTGATCGGCGCATCCCACCATGATCTGTTTTCCAACTGATGTAGAGCCAGTAAAGACGACTTTGCGAACCAGGGGATGAGTAACAAAACGATTTCCAACGATGCTTCCTTTACCAGGCAACACATTAAAGACACCCTCTGGAATTCCAGCTAGTAACGCTAGTTCGCCCAAGCGAATGGCAGTGAGCGGGGTGTACTCAGCAGGTTTTAAAACAACCGTGTTTCCTGCAGCCAGTGCCGGAGCAAAACCCCATGCTGCGATCGGCATTGGAAAATTCCATGGAACGATTATTCCAATAACCCCAAGTGGCTCCTTGAAAGTTATATCTACTCCACCTGGAACTGGAATTTGGCGGCCAAATAAACGCTCAGGTGCTGCGGCGTAATACATCAAGGTATTAGCTACGTTATCGGCCTCCCACAGTGCGTTGCCGCGCGTGTGTCCAGAGTTAGTGATTTCTAGAAGCGCTAGCTCCTCACGGTGATCAGTGACAACTTGAGAAAAACTGCGCAGCAACCGTGCACGCTCACCAGGTGCAATTGTGCGCCATGTAGTAAATGCCTTTGCAGCTGTGGCGATTACATCATCGGTCGCCGCAATATCTAAGTGCGGGACATTCTTTACAATCGTCTCATTGGTAGGGTTGATTACATCATATGAAGTTGACACGTTGATTTAAAACCTTTCGAAGTTTCTAAATAGTTCCCAGTCGGTAATTGCTTTGCCATATGCGGCGATCTCAACCTTAGCCATATTGGCATAGTGGGCTTGAACCTCTGCGCCAAAAACTTCCTTGACCCAAGCACTGTTTTCCCACAGCTCTAACGCCTCTGGCATCGATGATGGAATACGTGCAGAGTCGGATGCATACGCGTTACCTTCAAAGGCTGGCTCTAAAACCATTTTATTTTTGATTCCATCTAGACCGGCAGCAATGATTCCTGAGACTGCAAGATATGGATTGACATCTCCACCAGCGACTCGGTTTTCAAGACGCAGCGAAGGACCATGACCTACAAGGCGCAGTGCGCAGGTGCGATTATCGCGGCCCCAACGAATGGCAGTAGGGGCAAAAGAGCCTGGAACGTATCGCTTGTACGAGTTGATATTAGGTGCAAATAAGAGTGCAAGCTCGCGCAAGTGTGCGATCTGGCCAGCGATAAATTGGCGGCCCAAGTCGCTCATTCCTTGCTCTTTATCATTCTCATCGGCCATCACCATTGATCCATCTAAACCACGGAAGGATAAGTGAATGTGTGAAGAGTTGCCTTCCTTCTCATTAGGCTTAGCCATGAAGGTAAGTGCATATCCATCTTGTGATGCAATCTCTTTAGCACCATTCTTGTAAATAACATGGTTGTCGCAGTTAGAAAGTGCATCTGAGTATTTGAATGCAATCTCATGCTGACCAAAGTTACATTCACCCTTGACCGATTCAACGGTCATACCTGCATTGGCCATAGATAACCGGATTCGGCGCAAGAGCGGTTCGATACGTGAACCACCTAAAATTGAATAATCGACGTTGTATTGATTCACTGGAATCAGATTCTTGTAGCCCTTATCCCAGGCCTCTTCATACGTATCTTTAAAAACGACAAACTCAAGCTCAGTTCCGCACATGGCCTCCATGCCAGCATCATTGAGTGCCTTCACTTGCTTGCGCAGAATTTGGCGGGGAGATGCAACGACATCGGTGTGATCGAGCCACTGAACATCGGCCAAGACCATAACTGCTCCCGGTTGCCAATCGATCAAGCGCAGCGTGCTCATATCGGGCACCATCGCAAAGTCGCTATAACCACGCTCCCACGAAGACATTTCATACCCAGCCACTGTGTTCATATCTACATCCACGGCAAGTAAATAGTTACATCCTTCGGTGCCGTGCTTGAGAACCTCATCGAGGAAGAACTGTCCATGTATGCGCTTGCCAGTCAGTCGGCCTTGCATATCTGTCATCGCGACTACGACGGTATCAATACTTCCGTCTTGGACTCCGGCTCTTAGGGCTTCAATCGACATTGATTTCATAAGGTGATGCTATCCATTCGGACATAAAAAATCTACAAAGAAAAACCCCCACAGCTTACGCCGTGAGGGTTTTTCAGTGTTAGTTCTCTTTTATGAGTTGATATTGCTACGTGGTCCGGTGAACCATTTCTTGGCAGATAATTGCCACCAAGCCATAAGAATAAGCAACGCACCACCAGTAATAATTGGTGCATAGTTAACTGCAGTCCACGTAAAGTCTTTATTACCTGGAGTTCCTGCTGGTGAGAATGGCAAGATGAAGTAGATCGAGATAATTGAAATTTCGGCTACTGCAACAATGTTCATCCACTTGTACTTAGATCCAAGAGTCCACGCACCGGCCTTGAATGAATCGCCAGCCTTAAGACGCAGATAAATTGGAATCAAGAATGCAAGATAGAGGGAGATAACACAGACTGAAACAACTGCATAGAAAGCAGTTGGTGCTCCAGTTGGGCTCTTCCATAGAGCTGGCAAAGTCATCACGATTCCGCCTAGTGATGATGCAAGAACTGCATTCAACGGTACATGGTGCTTATTAACTTTCTTCCAAAGATTTCCCCCTGGAACAGCGCCATCTCTGGAGAATGCGTACATCATGCGAGAACATGATGTTAAGCAGGCTGTTACGCAAAAGATCTGACCGGCAGTTGTGATAATCATGACCAACTTGAAAGCCATACCGCCGCCAAGTGCTGTGTAGAGAACGGCAATAACTGATCCGCCGCCAAATGGGTTCACTGCTGGATCAAATGAGCTAATCACATCGGTCTTGGTTGCGGCAAAAAGAAATGCCATAAGAAGGATGTAGCCACCGATTGCTGAGTAGAAAATCGACTTCCAGATTCCCTTTGCCGCATTGATGTGTGCGTCATGAGTTTCTTCTGAAAGGTGCGCCGATGCATCAAAACCAGTGATTGTGTACTGGGTCAACAAGAAACCAAGTGGCAGGACATATAGCCAGTAAGAGTTATCGCTAAATCCTGAGCTATTGATCTTTGTTGTGAACATCCACGAAAGTGTCTGGTGCTCATTTGGGACAAATAACAAGATACCGATAACAATTAATGCGCCAAATACGTGCCACCATACGGAGATATTGTTAAAGAGAGATAGTAGGTGTCCACTATAAATATTGATTAAAGTTACAAGAAGGATGATCGCAATAAATAGGAAGAACTGCTGCTTGATGTAGTCCCCACCAAGGAAATCAGTTGCATAACTTGGCCACTGTGCACCGAGAATTACATTGAGGAAGCTTGCAGCGCCATAACCAACTGATGCGGTAACTGATACAAGACCAATAAGGTTTAACCAACCTGTAAAGAAGCCGGCCCTTGGTCCACCCAATTTTGATGCCCACCAGTAAATTCCACCTGATGTCGGATAGGCAGAGGCGAGCTCTGACATACAAAAACCAATAATAAGAATGAGTAGCGAGATAATTGGCCAGCCGATTGAGATTGCAACGGGGCCGCCGTTATTCCATGCCTGGGCAAAGGTTGTGAAGCAACCGGCCAGGAT
>CAIXPV010000037.1 GCA_903921405.1 uncultured Actinomycetes bacterium | reverse complement strand
GCAAGTGAGCCAATCCGTAGGCCAACATTTGTTCTGCGCGGTTATGAAAGTGTTTCAATCTCAGTCTGAGAAGGATAAGAAGATTGCGCACCTTTGCGCGTGACACTTAATGATGCAACTTTAATTCCAAGTTCAACTGCTTCGGCTGCACCCTTACCGCTAGCTAGACCAAAAGCAAATGTTCCAACAAAGGCATCACCAGCACCTGTCGAATCGAACGCCTTTACCGAAGGCGCGCTTACTCGTGTAAGCGTTGAATCGCTTGCGACTAAGACGGCGCCTTGAGATCCAAGGGTAACGATTGTGTTTCTACCTGGTCTAAAGTTAGACAAACTATTTTCATCACTAGCCTCGTGGTGGGTGAGCGCTTTGAACTCGGTTTCATTGGGTATCAGCCAATCGGTTACGGCAAGCAACTCATTACTTAAAGCCTCAAAGGGTGCAGGATTCAAGATGGTTGTGCAGCCCCTTGCCTTTGCAGCAGTAAAGGCAGCAAGAGTTACTTCTTGTTTAATCTCACATTGCGCTATGACAATTGATAAATCGGCAATCGAATTGATTGCAGTGACAGCTTTTGAAATCTCAATCTCATGATTTGCTCCGGGAATAATAATGATGCGATTCTCACCGTTGCCATCTACCCAAATATGTGCAACACCAGTTGGACTATCGCTTCGTTCTACGTAGTCGGTATGAATTCCAACAGCAGAGAAATTGGACGCTATGGAGTCACCAAATAAATCGCGACCTAGCTTGCCGATGAAGTGCACGTCGGCCCCGCAATGCGCGGCAATCACTGCCTGGTTTGCACCTTTACCGCCAAAACCAGTCGTGAAAAGCTGGCCGACCAGGGTTTGCCCAGCCTCTGGGACGACGTCGGCATAGGCCGTTAGATCCATCATGGCACTACCAACGACGGCTATAACTGATTTACTCATGGCGATAGGCTATCGGGTATGAATAAAACTTCAATGATCCTAGATGTCGATACTGGTGTGGATGATGCTTTTGCCGTGCTTTTTGCCGCGATGCATCCATCAATCAATCTCATAGGCATCACGTGTGTCGACGGAAATACCAATGTCGATCAAGTTGTGGCTAATACGTTGAAAGTTTTAGATGCTGCAGGAGCAGGGAATATACCCGTAGCCCGTGGCGCTGTTCGCCCCCTACTGGGTGAATCAAAATATGCCGAATATGTTCATGGAGCCGATGGAATGGGAGATCTTGGAATCTCACCTTCTCAGCGCATGGTTGACAAACGTTCTGCCGTTGAGCTGATGCGAGATTTGATTGAGCAATCGGACGAACCTGTAACTCTTGTTCCATTAGCGCCTCTTACAAATGTTGCACTCTTCTTGCGGGCATTTCCAGAGACTGCTAAGAAGCTGCATCGAATTGTTTTGATGGGTGGTTCAACATCGGCAGGTAATGCCACAGCAGCTGCAGAGTTCAATATTTGGCACGATCCAGAGGCAGCAGCAATCGTCTTTCAAAGCGGTGTGCCTATTACGATGTATGGCTTAGATGTATTTATGCGACCGGGTGTCACGAGTGCAGAAGCCGATAGGTTGGTGATCTCACCTGAACCTTCTGCCCAATTTGGTGGCTCACTGATTCATGCCTTCATCGAACGACTGAGAGTTTCGCCGATTACCTTGGGAGACTACGGTGCGGTTGCAAGTGCGATACATCCAGAGCTATTTACTACCGAGATGTTTGATGTGGTCGTTGATACCTCATCTGGCCCAGCACGCGGTCAAACTATCTGTGATCGCCGTGATTCATTTCTTAAAGAGCTAGAGCCCTTGGCCTTGGCAGATTCAGCCAAGGTGCGCGTGGTTATGGATCTAGATGTCGAAGCCGTTCGCCAATTATGGCTAAAAACCATTGATAAAGGCTGGTCTTAGAGCCCTATCGGGTGCCAAACAGTCTTAGCCTCCATAAAGGCAAGAATGCGGCCGGGATCATGGGATTTAAAAGAGAAGATTCGCTTTAAGTTTTCTGCTCCCGCCTCCCGCATCGCAGAGTGCTTCTTGGTTGCAAGACCAGTCACATCAAAGCCATCGATATCCATATGAGATGCCATCCATGGTGCGATTTCATCTTTCTTGCCGGTCAAAATATTTATTACTCCTGCAGGAACATCACTGGTAGCGATGACTTCAGCAAAACTCATGGCCGATAGCGGCGCTTTAGTACTTGCTAAGACAACGACGGTATTTCCAGAGACAATGATGGGTGCGATGACATCAATCAAACCAAGGAGTGATGGAGCTTCTGGTGCAATGGCAGCAATGACTCCCATACTCTCTGGAATCGTAAAGTTATAATAAGGACCGGCAACTGGGTTCAATGCGCCAGAGAGTGCAGATATCTTGTCTGACCAACCCGCATACCAGACTAAGCGATCTACAGCTTCGCTGACTTCTTTGTCTGCTTTAACTTTAGTTACTCCGGTTACTAAAACAATCTCATCAACAAACTGTGCACGACGACCTTCCAACATTTCTGCGACTCTATAGAGAATCTGTCCCTTGTTGTAAGCCGTTGCTTTATTCCAGCCATGCTGTGCTGCGCGAGCTGCAACTACTGCATCCTTTAAATCTTTACGCGATGCTAAGCATGGGTTAGCGATGAAGACGCCTTTAGCGCTTTTAACTTCATATGTACGACCAGACTCAGTGCGAGGAAAGGCTCCGTTAATAAATAGTTTGTATGTCTTTTTGACATCGATACGATTACTCATGTCCGACCCCCTTCAAATATGCACTTAAGCCATGTCGTCCACCTTCACGACCCCAGCCAGACTCTTTATATCCACCAAATGGTGACGTTGGATCAAATTTATTAAATGTATTTGCCCAGATAACTCCGGCACTTAATTGCTGCGTTGCCCACAGAATTCGTGAACCTTTCTCGCTCCATACCCCCGCCGATAAGCCAAAAGGCGTGTTATTAGCCTTATCTATGCCCTCTTGAGGTGTCCTAAAGGTCAATACTGAAAGTACTGGACCGAAGATCTCTTCGCGAGCAATTCGGTGAGCTTGAGTAACGCCGGTAAAAATAGTTGGTGCAAACCAGAAACCCTTACTTGGCAGATCACATGGGGCGCTCCATCGCTGAGCACCTTCGTCATCACCTGATGCAGCTAATTCAATAATCTTCATGAGCTGCTCTTTGCTATTAATTGCACCTACGTCGGTGTTTTTATCCATTGGATCACCAACGCGAATCTTGGCCATTCTCACTTTTAACTTATCTAAGACTTCCTCGGCAACGCTCTCTTGAAGAATTAAGCGAGAACCAGCACAACAGACATGTCCTTGATTAAAGAAGATTCCATTAACTATACCTTCAACGGCTTCGTCAATTGCTGCATCTTCAAAGATGATATTGGCGGCCTTGCCACCGAGCTCCAGAGTAACGCTCTTATGTGTTGTTGCTACTGCGCGAGCAATAATCTTGCCAACTTCAGTAGAACCGGTGAATGCAATCTTGTCGATTCCTGGGTGGTTAACTATTAACGCACCAGTTGTTCCATCACCAGTAACTATATTGACAACGCCTGCAGGAAGTTCGGCTTGTTGACAGACTTCAGCAAACAATAGAGCTGTAAGAGAAGTGCTTTCTGCTGGCTTTAATACAACAGTGTTACCTGCGGCAAGTGCTGGAGCTACTTTCCAGGCCAGCATAAGTAACGGAAAGTTCCACGGAATAATCTGACCAGCAACACCATGTGGTTTAGTCGAAGTACCAAGACCGGCAAACTCTAATTTATCTGCCCAGCCAGCATGGTAGAAGAAATGTGCAGCAGCTAATGGAACATCGACATCGCGTGATTCACGGATTGGTTTTCCATTATCTAAAGTTTCAAGGACGGCAAACTCTCGTGCGCGCTCTTGCATGATTCGGGCAATACGAAATAAGTATTTTCCACGCTCTTTACCGCTCATCTTTGACCATGTTGTCGTATACGCCTTGCGTGCAGCCTTTACAGCGGCATCTACTTCAGCCTTACCGGCTAGGGCGATGTGGCTTAAGACTTCTTCGGTCGCTGGGTTAATAGTTGGGAAATGCTTGCTGCCAGCTACGAACTTACCGGCAATAAAGTGACCGTACTTAGGTTTAATCGAAACGACTGCCCGTGATTCAGGGGCTGGTGCATAGTCAAAGCTCACGGGCATCTCCATTAATCGATCGTTACGTATTGAGGACTAGCGTAGTAGCCAGTATCCATTTTCATGCGCTGCATCAATAAATCATTGAGCAATGCGCTAGCACCGATGCGAAACAGCGATGGCGTAAGCCATTCTGGTCCCGCCGTCTCGTTGACTAGCACTAGCTGCTTTATAGCATCTTTAGTATTTCTGATTCCTCCTGCAGGTTTTACGCCGATGCGGGTCTTAGTCATCGAGTAAAAATCACGAACGGCTTCAAGCATGACCAATACAACTGGGGCCGTTGCTGCAGGTGCAACCTTGCCGGTGGATGTCTTAATAAAATCTGCGCCTGCAGCCATAGCCAGAAAGGATGCTTTACGGACATTGTCATATGTGACTAGCTCGCCAGTTTCAAAGATTACTTTTAAATGTGCACGGGTTCCACACAACTCTTTAATGGTAACAATCTCGTTAAAGACATCGATGTAATGACCGCTAAGAAACGCACCGCGATCAATCACCATATCGATTTCTGATGCACCAGCATCGAGGGCATCGTG
>CAIXPV010000036.1 GCA_903921405.1 uncultured Actinomycetes bacterium | reverse complement strand
TCAAGGCGTACAGCGCCCAATAAATTCTGTGATGCGACTCTTTCACCAGCAGCAAAAAATATTGCATCTCCAGGTGTTGCACCTGATGCTGCTGCGATTCCCGCACATTCGAGTTCAGAGAGATTCTTTGCTACTGGTCCACCTAAGGATCCATCATCATTGACCAAGATATAAGCAAGACCCTTAGCACCACGAGCCTTGGCCCAGTCTTGCCATGCATCGAGTTCACGTCGAGGCGATGATGCGCCCTTGGGCATCACTACTGCACCAACATATGGTGCTTGGAACACTCTAAAAGTTGTCTGCGCGAAGTATTCAGTGTGCTCGGTGAGCTCATTAGCAAAACGCAGATCTGGTTTGTCAGATCCATATCGAGACATGGCATCGGCATATGTCATGCGCTGTAATGGAAGCGGAATCGTGTAACCAACAGCTTCTTGCCAAATTTTAGCAACGATTCTTTCTGCAACAGCCAGAATATCTTCTTGGTCAATAAATGACATTTCAATATCTAATTGAGTGAACTCTGGCTGGCGATCTGCACGAAAATCCTCATCACGAAAACAACGTGCGATTTGATAATATTTTTCCATACCAGCAACCATTAGAAGTTGCTTGAACAGCTGCGGAGATTGAGGAAGTGCATACCAACTTCCAGGCTGAAGACGTACAGGAACAAGAAAATCACGAGCACCTTCTGGTGTAGATCGTGTTAAATATGGCGTTTCTATCTCTAGAAACTCTTCCTGCTCCATGACGCGACGAATCGTTGACGTTACCTTTGAACGCAGGCGCAGATTTGCGGCAGGCTTTTCACGACGCAGATCTAGGTACCGATACTTCAAGCGGACTTCTTCACTGATTTCCGAGTCATTTCCTGAATCGATTGGGAATGGCAACGGAGCTGATTCACTGAGAACAACAATCGTGTCCCCCATGATCTCAATATCCCCAGTTGGAATTCCCGAGTTTTGATTTCCATCCGGCCGGGCAAGAACCTCGCCGGTAATCAACAAGCACCACTCGGCGCGTAAGGCGCCAGCCAACTTTTCATCACGGATTACAACTTGAACTGATCCGGAGGCATCACGTAAATCAATAAAGGCCACCCCGCCATGATCTCGACGACGAGATACCCAACCTGCCAACGTTACGGTTTGGCCGATATGGGATGCGCGCAGACTTCCAGCTTCGTGACTTCTTAACATAAGTGGGTTCAGTTCCTATTTCTAAATCGCTTCGAGTAAGGAGTCAATCCTAACCGATGAAGTAGCACCGGTGTTCATATGTTTTAACTCCACATTACCGCTGGCGATTTCCGAATCCCCGAGTACAACCACATAACGTGCCCCACTCTTATCGGCAGCCTTCATTGCCCCTTTGAGCGCGCGATCACCAAAGCTAATCTGCACATTCTTGCCCGCTGTGCGTAGAAGTTGGGCAGTGGTGAGCGCCGTATTCATAGCTAAATCACCAAGGGGAATAATGAAGAGATCAGATATTGCTAGATCGCTCGATA
>CAIXPV010000035.1 GCA_903921405.1 uncultured Actinomycetes bacterium | reverse complement strand
GCCTCTGTCACACCTAAATGCAATGGATAATCACATTGAGCCGCTAATAATCTATAAGCCTTAACCATCGTTACTGGATCGTGGTGCTTGACCGAGATTTTTATATCGGAAAAACCATGCTCTTCAAATAAGGATGCCTCCCACATTGCCGATTCAGCTAGCGCCTCAGGTGTTGCCTTTCCATATTTTGCTAGCAATCGTGGGTCTAGCGAGCCAGCGTTAACTCCAATTCGAATCGGTACTCCAGCATCTCCTGCAGCTTTGGCAACCTCTTTAACTTTGTCATCGAACTGTTTAATGTTGCCGGGGTTAACACGCACTGCGGCGCAGCCGGCATCTATGGCAGCAAAGATATATTTTGGTTGAAAGTGAATATCTGCGATAACTGGAATCTGAGACTTCTTGGCAATCTGGGCAAGAGCGTCAGCATCATCTTGGCTCGGAACTGCAACGCGAACTATCTGGCAGCCAGCGGCAGTTAATTCGGCGATCTGTTGCAACGTTGCATTGACATCTGATGTCAGCGTCGTGCACATAGATTGAACGCTCACAGGTGAGTCGCTGCCTACCCCAACTTTTCCAACCATCATCTGTCTGGTCTTACGGCGTGGAGCCAGTGTTTGGGCAGGTGCGCTTGGAATACCTAAATCAACCATGTGGCTATTCTGCCGTATGAATCTGAGTTGCGCTAAAGATTAAGAATGACTGGATTGACTATGTCGGCAACTAAGAGCAAGAGCGTTAATGCGGCCAAAATTGCAAAGACCACCATTGTTATTGGGGTAAGCGTGGTCACATCGATTGCAGCAGGTCGTGCGCGTCCGCGCAAACGGGCGATAAAGGCTCGAATCTCATCAGCGATCGCCACCGCCATATGCCCACCATCTAGCGGCAGGATCGGCAGCAAATTAAAAAGGCCAACAAATATATTTAAGCTAGCGATGATTAATATGAAGGTAGCAAAGCGCTCCATTGGCGAGCGTTGGCTATTGCTCAATGTCTCACCGGAAACTCGCGCGACTCCTACTACTCCTACTAACCCATTGGCATCACGCTTGTCACCGTTGACAGTCTGGCCCCACAACGCTGGAATCTTGCCTGGAAGTTTTGTTAGTGATGTAACACTCTGGCTTAAGAAGTCTCGAGTTACAAGGCCAGCGTTTTTAAAAGAGGTAACTACTCCAGTGCGCTTAAGACCAATATCACTGATGATTCCAAGAATAAAGCGATCGGTTCCATCAACGTTTTCAAGTTTAGGAGTAGCAACAAGAATCAAATCCTGTGAATCACGTTTAATTCCTAAAGTCAGTTCCTTGCCATGAGAGTTTCTAATCTTTAATACATCGACATACCAATCGGTGACCTTGACGCCATTAATAGAGGTAATCTCATCGCCGACTTCTATGCCAACACTTTGTGCAACCGATCCCTTAACAACTTCGCTCACAACTGGAAGAAGTTGGTTGGTGCCAATTCCTGCAAAGAGTACAAAAAGTAATAGGTAACCAAGAACAAAGTGCAGAAATGAACCCGCGCCTAAGACAATAAGTTTGCGACCAGAAGTGGCTGAATAAAAAGCTCGATCCTCTTCACCCGCGGGCATTACATCTGTAGGTGTCATTCCTTCGATCTTGCAGTACCCGCCGGCCGGAATAAGCTTGATTCCAAACTCGGTCTCACCGCGACGTGTAGACCAAAGGCGCTGACCAAATCCTAAGAAAAACTCTGAGACCTTCATGCCAAAACGTTTGGCCATGACATAGTGCCCAAACTCATGGAGCATTACTGATAGCAGTAGCGCCACAACGAAGGAGAGAATTCCAATTATCTGCATTATGGAGCCAATCGTAATAGGTGTTCGCTGGTCTTTATCCGTGCATCATCTTCGATAGCACTGACATCGTCTAAATCGCGCAACACGACAGTGCCACCCTTGTCGAAATCGCTCACAATGGCCCCGACAATGTTCACTATGGATGAGAAAGCTAAAGAACCTGCAAGAAAAGCATCCACTGCGACTTCATTGGCGGCGTTGAAAATTGCAGGAAGTGCACCTGAAACTTGACCACAATGGCGTGCTAAATCAACTGCTGGAAATCTCACCGCATCGATGGGCGCAAAACTCCAGGTGTGGGAAGAACTCCAGTCGATAGCTTTCGTTGCATTCTCTAAGCGATGCGGCCAATGAAGGGCATAAGCAATTGCGCCCTTCATATTAGGCGGACTTGCTTGAGCAATTGTTGAGCCATCGTTGAACTCAACCATCGAATGGACCACTGATTGGGGGTGAATGACTGCTTCGATTTTTTCGTATGCCATAGAGAATAAATGATGGGCCTCAATTATCTCTAAACCTTTATTGACTAGGGTTGCTGAGTTAATTGTTACGACTGCGCCCATGCTCCACGTTGGATGTGCAAGGGCATCACTAATACTGACGCTGCTTAAATCGGCGCGATCTTTAAAAGGTCCACCACTTGCTGTCAGAATTAATCTACTTATTTCACTGTCACGTCCGGCCTGTGCGCACTGCCAAATCGCACTGTGCTCGGAGTCAACGGGAATTATCTGGTTGGGTTTGGCTCGCTTCATTACTAAATCGCCACCGGCAACTAAAGACTCTTTATTAGCAAGAGCCAGAGTATTTCCAGCATCTAAAGCTGCAAGTGTTGGCCCCAATCCAATTGAGCCAGTAATCGCATTGAGAACTACATCGCATTCAATAGCTGCAATCTGGGTCGATGCAAGCCGACCATCGATGACCGTTACTCCAGGAAGTGCATCTCGTATGACAGCGGCGTTATCTACTACGCCTACATGCGTAACCTTAAACTTTTTAGCTTGTTCAATAATCAATGCTGGATTTTTTCCAGTCGACGTCAGGGCTATAACTCGAAACATAGCGGGGTTATGAGCGATGATTTCTAAGGCTTGAGTACCAATGGATCCTGTAGAGCCAAGAATTACTACTTCACGCATCTATCGATCCAATAGATTTTGTGCCGGTGAATACGCCTCACCCGAGCGGCGTTTTGCGATCGCGCTGAGCGCTTCAAGAACAACGCGATTAGCTAAAATTGCAGTGATATCGGCGCTATCAAAGGCTGGTGCAACTTCAACAATATCGATTCCAACTATTGGAAGCTCTAAACAGATTCTACGAACCGACTCCAGAAGTTCACGGCTAGTCATTCCACCAGGCTCTGGCGTTCCAGTACCTGGAGCCATTCCTGGGTCAACTACATCGATATCTACTGATAAGAAAACTCCATCGCATTCATTAGTCAATATTGCAAAGGATTCATCAAGGACTGTATTTAATCCACGATTGTGAATCTCTGTCATCTCATATGAACGCATTCCTTGATCGCGCATCCAATCGAGGGTCTTTGAATCTGGCCAATAACCGCGCAAGCCCAGTTGCAAGAAACGATCACCGCGCACTGTTCCAGTATCAATTAAACGTCGCATAGGAGTTCCATGACCAATAAGAGCGCCAAATTGATCCTCGCCAGTATCGGCATGGGCATCAAAGTGAATCATCGAAATCTTACCTAGACCTCGGTGACGCGCAATTCCTGCAACATCGGCCGATGCAATGGAGTGATCTCCACCCAAAATAACAGGGATTGCACCTGCACGTGAAATTTTTTCGGTAGCAACCGCTAAGACTTCAAGAGATGCAACAAGGTCTCCCCCCGGCATTAACAAATCTCCGGCATCAACGACTTTCATCGCCTTTAACGCATCGATACGCAGCGCTAGATGAGGACGCTCACCATCGTGCGGAAGATAATCTCCGCCCCGAATTGCTTGAGGCCCAAACTTTGCACCTGAGCGATGTGATGTTCCACTATCAATGGGTGCACCAACAATGACAACATCGGCATCGGCAAAAGTTGAGGCGATATCTAAATCACAGCGTGCGATTCCAAGGAAAGTGAAATCTGGGCCGTACATATTGCCGTGGTTGGTCATTTTTCTTCACCCTAAATTAGGTTAAGTTTAGAATCTGAAGAGTCAGTATATATGCACATCACTTTTTCTTCTTGTAACCCGACGGGCAGGATGGCTTAACAG
>CAIXPV010000034.1 GCA_903921405.1 uncultured Actinomycetes bacterium | reverse complement strand
TGTTTCTTCGTAAATGAATCAACAGTAGAAAGTCCCTTTGCATTAAGCGTGGTTGAAAATCCGGCTAAAACAACTAAGACAATCGATGTGACTATCCAAAGTTTGCGAGATCGTTTTTCAACTCCTGCGCCAATCTTGGCCCACGTACCTTCTAACTGTGAATTCACATCATCAAAGCGCGGAATTCGTGGCCAGAAAATCCAACGACCAAAAGCAACTAACAAGGCTGGTAAAAGCGTCAAAATCGTGAGCATTGAGGCAGCAATACCAATGGCACCCACTGGCCCTAGTCCTCGGTTATTGGAGAGCTCACTCAACAGCAATACCAACAAACTAACAATTACAGTTGAACCGGAAGCAAGAATTGGCTCGAACACTCCCTTGTAGGCCGCTTTCATGGCATCGAAACGGGACTCATAATGATGCAACTCTTCACGGTAACGTGAAATTAAGAGGAGTGCATAATCTGTTGCAGCACCTAAAACAAGTACTGAAAGAATTCCTTGGGACTGCCCACTCAAATCAATTGCATTGTTTTTTGCAAGTAAATAAACAATTCCGCCCGCAGTAGAAAGTGCAATTACTGATGAAAATAGTGGGAGTATCCAAAGAACTGGTGAGCGATAAACGATAATCAAAATAAAAGCTACGACTCCAAGTGTGGTAAGTAGTAATGAAGAATCGATTCCACCAAAGGCACCAAAGAGATCCCCTAGCAAAGCGCCAACTCCCGTCACATTTGCAGTCAGACCATTTGCTTTTGCATATGTAGCTGAATCTTCGCGCAGAGTTTTAATGATTTCAGGCAAAACAGGTTTCTTATTGGGCAATAGATCTCGCGCAGAATCAAAAGTCAACGGCAAACTAACCAATAAAGCTTTCTTGTCCTCTGATGGAAAAGCAAAAATAGCTTGACCTGAAATTAAATACTTCGAGATTGCGATATCTGAACCAAGTATTGGAGTTGATCCCAAAGTGGCCAAATGTGCGTTGAGGCCTGCGACTTTGGACTCATCAATCTCTCCTAGATACAGGACCAAGGTCGGAATTGTCTGAGTTTGATCAGCTGAAAACTTCGTGATGATCTTGGAGGCAAGCGTAGATTCAGCGTTTTGAGGCAGGAAGGCTGAGTTATCGTTCTCTTGCACCGTAGATAATGAGCCAAATAGGGGCCCTAAAACACCGCTAGCACCGAACCAAATAAAGATCACTACCAGTGCTGTGATAAATGGACGACGGCTCTTTTTAGTCGGGTTCAGATTCACGGAAAATATTGCCTCTCAGAAACATCCAATCAGTCCGATTGGTAAGGAGGCAATCCTACCTTTAGGCTAACCGTGTGCCAGTTGTAGATGCCCCTCACGAGTCGGCTATCGCCCTCTCTCGTCACGGCCTTATCGATTATGCCAAGGCGTGGGATATTCAACGCAAAATTCACGGCGAAGTTGCCCAGAAGAAACGTCCAAATACACTTTTACTCGTAGAGCATCCCTCGGTCTATACAGCTGGCCGTCGTACCCAACCTGAAGAAAAGCCTTTGGATGGAACCCCCGTCATTGAAGTCGACAGAGGCGGCAAGATTACGTGGCATGGGCCTGGACAAATTGTTGGCTACCCGATCGTACGACTAGCTAAGCCGCATGAATTAGTTGGCTTTGTTCGCGAGATTGAAGCAGGACTTATCAACGTGTGTGCAGATTTTGGAATTGCAGCAGTGTGTGTTGCGGGTCGATCCGGAGTTTGGATTCGTGATGAGAAAGGTGACAGAAAGATCGCAGCAATTGGAATTCGTGTTGCTCAAGGCGTAACAATGCATGGGTTCGCCCTTAATGTCTGTCCAGATTTAACTGCCTTCAAACAGATTATTCCCTGTGGAATCGCTGATGCCGATGTAACTTCGATGCAGCAAGAGTTAGGCCGAGAAATTTCTATTGATGAAGTAACTCCAATCATTGAAAGACATATCTTTGAATCATTAAAGAGGGTGAGCCAATGAGTATCGAACCCGATGGTCGCAAAATGATTCGCATTGAGGCTAGAAACTCTTTAACCCCCATAGAGCGCAAACCTGACTGGATAAAGACTCGCGCCAATATGGGACCTGAGTACACGCGACTTCGTTCGTTAGTGAGCAGTGAAGGTCTACACACCGTGTGCCAAGAAGCTGCATGCCCAAATATCTTTGAGTGCTGGGAAGATAAAGAGGCAACTTTCCTTATCGGTGGGGACACATGCACCCGTCGCTGCGATTTTTGTAATATTGATACTGGTAAGCCCGATCCACTAGATCGCACTGAACCGCTCAAGGTTGCAGAATCAGTGAAAGCAATGGGCTTGGCATATGCCACCATCACTGGTGTCACGCGCGATGACCTGCCCGACGAAGGTGCCTGGTTATATGCCGAAACAATTCGACAAGTTCATGAACTCAACCCCGGCTGCGGTGTTGAGATGTTGGCGCCTGATTTTCACGCTAAGAGTGAATTGCTCAACCAGATATTTGAAACCCAGCCTGAAGTTTTTGCACATAATTTAGAAACGGTTCCGCGAATATTTAAGGAGATTCGTCCTGCATTTACATATGAGAAATCTCTGCGCGTAATCACCATGGCCCGCGATTTTGGACTGATCACTAAATCCAATTTAATTCTTGGGCTTGGCGAGACCCGCGAAGAAGTTTCGCAAGCGTTGATCGATCTACGAAGTGCTGGTTGCGATTTAATAACAATTACACAGTATCTGCGACCAACAAATCGCCATCACCCAGTTGTACGTTGGGTCAAGCCAGAAGAATTTGTTGAGCTAGCTGCCGAGGCAACTGAAGTGGGCTTCCTTGGTGTCATGAGTGGTCCATTAGTTCGTTCCAGTTACAAAGCCGGGCGTCTATATAAACAAGCCATGGCGGCGAAGGCGACACATGGCTGATTTGGTCTATCCCCCAGTAATTCTTGTAATCAAATCATTGTGGAAATACCTGGGTTTACAATTTGATTTTCAAGGGGAAGAAAACATTCCTCGTAAAGATGGTGCGATTCTTGCAATTAATCATGTGAGTTATCTTGACTTTGCAATTACCGGAACTGCGGCACTGCCTGCAGGTCGTTATGTTCGTTTTATGGCGAAGAAGGAAGTCTTTAACAATAAACTCGCTGGACCATTAATGCGCGGAATGCACCACATCAATGTAGATCGCGAAAATGGTGCAGCATCTTTCGTTGCAGCCCTTCGTGCATTGAAATCCGGTGAGATAATTGGAATCTTCCCAGAAGGCACCGTTTCAACAAGTTTTGAAATCAAGGGTCTCAAATCTGGAGCAGTGCGCCTTGCTATGGGCGCTGGAGTTCCAGTTATCCCAACTATTATCTGGGGAAGTCAGAGAATTTGGACTAAAGGCGTCAAACGAAATCTTCGCCGGGAAAATATTCCAGTAACTGTTGTATTCGGTGAACCTATTTTCTATAAAAAGGGTGAAGACCTTGAAGCTGCTGAGGCGCACCTTCGCCAGTTACTTATTGACATGCTCCACCACGTGCAGGAGTCATACCCTGATAGCCACGTCGGTGAGCGTTGGGCACCGACCCGTCTTGGTGGAACTGCGCCTGCCCCACTAAACTAACGACCATGTTTAAGAGAAAAGCTAAAGAAAAGAAGATCAAGACACCACGCTTTCAAACTTTCCGTGATGCCTATGACGTCACCAAGGTAGTAAAGCCTTGGATTCCATTTGCTCTCATTGGCATCTTTCTTGCCACGTGGAGTCTTGGAATTGTTATCGGTGCAACCCTTGGTCACCCGTACTACTTTGGCTTTATCTTTCTCCCACTATCTTTCTTGACAACACTTCTATTTTTTACTCGCCAAGCCGGAACCGCGGCATATGCATCCATTGAAAATCAAATTGGTGCAGGCGCTAGTGTCTTGATGGCGATTCGCAAAGGTTGGACCACAACCCCCGCAGTTGCAGTGACACGTAACCAAGATATGGTTCATCGCAGCGTTGGTCGTGCTGGAATAGTTCTTACCGGTGAAGGCTCCCATGGAGTCAGTCAGATGTTAAATGACGAACGCAAGAAGACTGAGCGCTTTGCCCCCGGAGTGCCAATTACTCTGGTGGTTATAGGCGATCAAAAGGGTGAAGTTCCACTTCGTAAACTTCAAAAGCACCTGCAAAGAATGCCTAAGAAGTTAACTGCCCACCAAATGCGAGAAGTTCGTGCTCGCCTTAAGGCAGTTGGTGGTTTATCAATGCCAATTCCAAAGGGTCCAATGCCGACTCGTGCACCTAAGGTCCGTTAAACCCGCTTTAAAATCGAGCCACTTAAGCGCTCGTGAATTCCGCGACCATCATGGTCGTATGTCAGCGCTGTAACTACTATGACAAGAAGAGTCGTTCGAATAAAGACATGAATCGGGCTTAAGGCTCCCCCATCAACGAAGCGAACTGCTCTGATTCCAAAAATCTTTTGACCCAAGGAGGCGCCTTGCAGCATGGTGAGAACCAGAACTTCAATATAGAACAAGGCCAAAATGCTAGGTGATCGATTCGGGCTCATCTGGCCTATTCCGCCCGAGAGCGCGGCGACTACGGCATAACAGGCCAGCCAATCCAGGGTGATAGCAGCCAGACGACGCCCCAAAGTGACGTGTTCATTCATAGCCCCAGCCTAACGCCTATGAATTATTAACATGGATGTAACAGGGCGGTTATGCCATTGAGGCCCCTAAACCATATTCTTGCGTCCAAGCAGAGGTGCTCAATGGCGAGAAATCTGCACTGATACACGAACTTTGTATCACATGTGAATTGGGAGAAGCATGTTTAAGAATTCAGCAGAAATCTTTGCCTACATTAAAAATGAAGACATTAAGTTAGTCGATGTTCGATTTACTGATCTTCCTGGAATTCAGCACCACTTCAATGTTCCAGTTGAATCATTTGATGAGGCCGTCTTCACTGATGGCTTGATGTTTGATGGCTCATCAATTCGTGGATTCCAGTCAATTCACGAATCAGATATGAAACTACTTCCTGTACCTGAGTCTGCATACCTTGATCCATATCGCAAGGAAAAGACTCTTATTATTATTTTCTCTGTTCACAACCCTGGCGATGACTCGGCATACAGTCGTGATCCACGTGGTGTCGTCGCTAAAGCTGTTGACTTCATGCGCGCACAAGGAATTGCCGACACGGCATTTTTTGCACCAGAGGCTGAGTTCTATGTCTTTGATCGCGTTCGCTTTAAGACCGATATCAACACTGCTTATCATGAGATTGATTCTTATGAAGGCGCTTGGAATACAGGCATTAAAGAAGATGCAGATGGAACTCCCAACCGCGGTTACCGCACTCGCGTAAAGGGCGGATATTTCCCAGTATCACCAACAGATCAATTTGCCGATCTTCGCGATGAAATGGTTATGCAGTTAGGCAAGGTCGGTTTACTTGTTGAGCGCTCACACCATGAAGTTGGAACTGCCGGACAAATGGAGATCAACTATCGCTTCACCGATATTTTGCATGCAGGCGATGACATCATGAAGTTTAAGTACGTTATTCGCAATACTGCATGGCAGGGTGGAAAGACAGCAACCTTTATGCCAAAGCCACTCTTCGGAGATAACGGCTCAGGCATGCACGTTCACCAATCTCTATGGAAAAATGGCGAGCCATTATTCTTCGGAGATGGTTACGGAGACTTGTCAGAGATGGCCCGTCACTATGTCGGTGGACTTCTCAAGCACGCACCTTCATTGCTTGCCTTTACTAATCCAACCGTTAACTCATACCGTCGCTTAGTCCCAGGCTATGAAGCCCCAGTAAACCTTGTTTACTCAGCTCGTAACCGCTCGGCTTGTATCCGTATCCCAATTACAGGATCAAATCCAAAGGCGAAGCGTATTGAGTTCCGTTGCCCTGACCCATCATCGAATCCATATCTAGCATTTGCTGCGATGTTGATGGCCGGTCTCGATGGAATTATCAATAAGATCGAACCACCTGCCCCAGTTGATAAGGATCTATACGAACTAGAAGGCGAAGAGGCTGCTTCAATTCCTCAGGTTCCTGGTTCATTAGATGCAGTACTTAACACTCTAGAAAAGGACCATGCTTTCCTAACTAAAGGTGGCGTATTCACGAAGGATCTAATTGAAACGTGGATCGAATGGAAGCGTAAGAACGAGGTTGATTACGTTCGCTTGCGTCCACACCCAGCTGAGTTCGAGCTGTATTACGACATCTAAAAAATCCGTTAGCGCAAAGCCCGCCCCTTAAAAGGCGGGCTTTGTTGTGTCCGCTTCAAGTAGATTAAGTCCATGTTCATCGATGTATTGATCGCAACCTTCTTCTTTTTGGTCGGCTTGGAAATCAAGCATGGACTGAAGGATTTTCGCTCTGCAATTGTGCCGATCGTCGCAGCCCTTGGTGGAATGATTTTTCCAGCATTAATATATATTTCATTAAATCCTGGTTCGCATGTCTGGGCTAC
>CAIXPV010000033.1 GCA_903921405.1 uncultured Actinomycetes bacterium | reverse complement strand
GTAATTGCTAACGCAAATTTTGCGCTGCGTTGTAACTTCATTAGTCCTCCTTGAGGGGTTATTGGGTACATGTGAAGAGTCGACTAACCCCACACCTACCCATTGGTGGAGAGAGTCTGCCGTACCTCACCTATGTGATGCAACAGGCACGGCCCTTTCGACTGCCAAAAATTGGACAGAATTGCGCCGAATGTCGAGCAGGAAAGAGGTGATTTACGCGCTTTGGCGGGCCGCTTCGATTCGGGCCGTCGTCAAACGAGGGGCCGCGAGCGCCCACAGGATCAGACCCAGCGCCACTGAAATCAGGTACGGGGCTCGAAGTGCGCTTTCACGAGAGACCATATGCGTCATCGCCGTGACTAATCCCCCACCCACAAACATTCCAATAGGGATCGAACCCCAGGCAAAGAATCGATAGACGCTATTGACCCGCCCAAGAAGTGCTGGCGGAATGATGCTTTGGCGAAGTGAGACTGTGATTGTGTTCCATAAAATCGCAACAAATGTCTCAAAGGCCGTCACAACCCAGACCACTTGCCATGAAGAGGTTAGGCCAATAATCAGATTTCCAATGGGGGCCGCGGCTAAAGCTAAGGCCAGTGATGGACCACTTCCCAACTTAGCTGAGACTTTCGGTGCAAAAAATCCGCCAATAGTCCCGCCGATCGCTCCTGCAGTACCCAAAATGGCGAAGATGAAGACGGTGGTATGTAAAACCTCTTGGGCAAATAAAATATAGACGGCACCGACCATAGTGCCCAACCCATTCATGCAGCCCAAGATGATTGCCATGGGCCGCAGTAATGGATGTACCCACAACCAATCGAAGCCTTCTCGAATCTCTGCCCTGAAATTGATTTTTTCACGCGGTGCATCGCTTTGAATTGGCCTGAAACTTCCAGCTAGTGAGGCAATAAGAGCAACGGCAATAAAAAATGAAACTGCATCAAAGAAGAAAGGCAAGAAGATTGCGATTCCTATTAACAAGGAACCCAGAGGAGGTCCAATAAAACTATTTGTTAATGACTCAGCCGACCACATACGGCTATTGGCTTTCTCCAAATTTTCTTTATCGACAACCGAAGGCATCAAAGTCTGAGCGCTGTTATCGCGCAGCACCTCAGCAAGGCCAAACAAGAATGCCGTAACCACCAAAGTTATGTACAAACTCCAATTAGTTTTTAGATCAGTAATAGACGTCAAATCATTCAGCGATGGCAAAGTATCTTTATTAAGGAAAACAACACCTCCAACGAAGACCGTCAATACTCCGCGAAGAAAATCCATACCTACTATTAACTTGCGTCTATCAAATCGATCGGTCAGCACGCCAGCATGTAAAGTGAAGATTAACCATGGCAGACGCGAGGCAAAACCTGCGGCGGCAATGAGTATTGGGGATCGTGTTACCGCAGATGCCAACCATGGATAAGCCACCATTGAAACACCATCGCCCAGATTTGAAATCGCCGTGGCAAGCCATAACTTCCAATATGAGCGTCCTAAAGGCTTAGTCATTGCTAAATCTTACTTAGAAGCTTCTGCACTTTCACTGACTCCCATTAAGAAAGGCAGCGAGAAAGTAGCGATGAGAGTTGCAATAACTCCTCCGACAATTAAGGGGGCTCGCAGGCCAGTTTTAGCAATAAAGCCACCGAGCAAAGAACCAAATGGCATAAGGCCCCACACTAGAGTTCGCCTTGTTCCATGGACTCGTCCATATAAGTGCGAAGGAATAACGCTTTGATACGTGGACATCAAAAGAATGTTCCACTGCGAAATTGTGAAGGCTGCAACCGTAGATAGTGCGATAAATACATAGATATTCGGCACAAAACCTTGAAGCAGGATTATGAGTGAGCTCAAGAAAATGCCAGCAGTCATCACCTTACTGCGGCCAAATTGTGTTGAAAGTTTTGGTGCAGCAATACCACCAGCTATTGCACCCACCGCCTGAACAGACAGTGCGATTCCAAAGAAGGCTGGCTTCAGATGAAGCTCCTTGACCATAAACAAAACTATTGTCGATGTGGACATCGAATAACAAAAGCCAATGCTGGCCGTCGTTAACACAAGACGCAATAGGACCTTGTTGTTATATAGATAATTAATTCCAAAACGAATCTCACTAACGAAATTGGACTTAGCCTCTGTGGTGGTTTCAGTACGTATATCTTGAAGAAACTTAACGGGGATAACTGCAGCTAAAATAGCGGCGACTAAGAAACCTAAACTATTGGCAATGAATGGCAGATAAATTGCGGCTGCATAAAGAAAGCCGCTAATGGGAGTGCCAACAAAGCCTTGAACAATCGTCTCTGAGATTTGCAATCTTGAATTTCCGCGCTCTAACTGATCTTTGTTAAGTATCTGAGGAATTAACGATTGTGAGGTTGTATCAGCCGTTACCTCACAAATACCAATACAAAAGGTAGCTACAAATAACAGGTAGATAGTAATTGTGTGAGTAGAAATCGATAGGGCAAGTAGTCCGGCTATAAGGAAGCGAACAAAGTTAGCACCGGCCAAGAGAAATCTGCGATCAACTCGATCAACAATGACCCCAATGGGGATTGCAAAAAACAGCCATGGCAACATAACTAACGCGCTTAGCATTGAAATAAGTACTGGATTCTTAGTCAATGTAATAGCAAGTAGGGGTGCAGCTGCGGATAAAACACCATCGGCCAGGTTTGTGGTCAGGCTTGCGCCCCACAATCGATTAAAGGCTGGTCCTAAAGATTTCATATACCGTCAGAATAACGGGAAAACTAAATCAAGAGAAGTTTCTTAGCTTTTTCTACGGCACTGTGGCGGCCATCTGCATCCAATTTTCTATACGTATTTCTCAAATGTGTTTTCATGGTGTTTTGTGAGATGTGCAAAGACTTTGCTATCGAACTAATCGGGTGGCCGGTGGTCAAGTGCTTCAAAATTTCAATCTCACGTTTTGTTAGCGGGTCAACCAAAATGCCTGAATCCGTCACCCTGGCGTGCATACGTTCAGTCATAGACTGAACCAACTCCTCCAAATAGACAGTTGGTCGTTTGGCACATACTTTAACGATTAAGGGATACAACTTATGTTGGCGAATAAAGTATTCGTGATAACCACAATCTGCTCCGAGCTCAAGGGCTTCACTAAGACTCTTGAGTGCAAGATTTTCATGATTACTATTCATAATCGTAATTGCTAGCAACTTAGTTATTCGGTGCCTCACTGTCAGCTCGGGCAGAGCCGAAACCAACGAGGCTGCCGCTTTTGAATCCTTTGCAAAGGCGTTGCTTAATTCAATCTGAACCACCATTTCTAAGCGTGGCATTCGTTTAATGAGCTCGTTAGCACGATTAACTTCATCAAGGTAAAGATGCAGGAAAGCCTCGCTCATATCTACTATCCAGCCCAGACTATTGGCCGACTGCATGCTACGTAAGAACTTTCTTTGCTTAGCAATATCTTCAGCACCTTCAACAAACTTACGTGCAGAGACATGAATCCTCGTGATGCTTCCCTGTGCCATAAAATACCAGGGCCAAATCTCCCAGCTCTGCGCTAAGTAAACAATCTTTGAAAAACTTTCTACCGCCTTCTCTAGATCTGAGGCCTCCAGCTGCGCTCGAGCAAGAACTAACATCACATCAAGGGGCCCATTTATCCCCTTGTAACCAGATTGTTCTGCAATTTCTATCGCCGCAGATGCTGCCTCAGCAGCCTGAAAATACTGCCCGTATGAATACAGGACCATGGCCTGCATGCATAACAAGTGGTAATGAGCAATGGAAGGGGTGGAGGACTGCGCGAGAAGTTTTGCCTTTTCATAGATTCTTACTAACTCATCAAAATCGTCGTGAAGAAAGGCCTGACTTGCATGCAAACGCATTAAAGCAATGAGATCGAGCTCCTGCAAAGAGGTCTCAATTGACGTTGGTTGAATTGAAATGTTAAATCTCTCACTCGACTGTGCAAAGTCGCCTCGAGCAAAGTAAATATGGGTTCGAATCATTGCGCACAAACGTTCTAGAAATTCACTCCCTCCTTGTAGATCAGCGATGTGCTCGAGCTCAATGGCCATGGCCTCGGCTTTCCCAAAATCTAGATTGACCAAATGTCCAACTATTTTGATTGTTTTTTGTCGAACCTGCCCTTCTGCAGATGCATCGCCAGCATAATTCGACCACTTTATTAATAGATCACCGCGCCCAATGGCTGCCATCTCGCGCACGCTGACCCTGAAAACTTCATAAAACGTTTGGCTGTCTCCCGACAAAAATGCGTGTTCTAAGGCTTTGGTCGCATCTTTGCGCTGGACATATAGGTCAACTAGCTTCAGATGCAACTCTTGTAGTCCTGATTTGTTCTCCTTTTGAATCTTAGTGAGCGCTTCAAAAACTAGTGGATTGAATCGGTATATTCGATTTTTGGTGCTGGATGCAGTAATAAATAGTCCATCTGTGACTAATCTATTGATGTAACTTTCAGAGAACTCTTCGCCCAGAATTATAGAAGCTACTTCATTATCAAACTCTTCAACGATGCTCAGCTTAAGCAGAATACTTCTATTTTCTGGCGTCATTGCGTTGTAAGTCTCTAGAGCTAATACAGCAATGGGATTCACATGTGAGGAAATTGCATCCGCAAACTTTGCATGTGCATTATTCTTTCCAATATTTCTGCACATAAGCTGCACTGCAGCTGGCCATCCAGCGCAAAGTTTTATCTCCCTGGCATTGCCATTCTCTTGAAGATTGACTTGGTTAATGCCAGCAATGATTTCAACTTCGGATTCAGAAAATTTAAGATCTTCGCTGGTTATTAAACTCAGACTTGCATGTGATGCATACCGGGCAAGTGATGCATCCGTGCTCGTCCTACGCACAATGACGATATGTACGTTTTCTGGAGTTGCATCAACTAGTAGTTGGCGAAATGGTAAGACTCCCTCATCTGTCCCGCGCCCAAAATCAATAACAAAATTCACATCTCCCGGGTATTGGGTAACGATCTTCACGATTGAGTTGATTGAATTCGCTCTACCTACGTTTTCGGCAGAATTCTGCACTTGTTTCACATCTGGAATAAACTTTTGAATCGAGTCAACTAGATGCGCCTTGAAATCTTCAAAAGTGTCATTGACATCGACCGTGTACCAAATTGTTGGACGCTCACTTGCCTGAGCCCAGGCTGAGACTAAGGATGTCTTTCCATATCCGGCTGGGGCTATAACTAGGGTTGACCCCGGGACCTGCGTTTCAAAGAGTGAGAAAAGATGATCTCTGGAAATAAAATTAGCTGGAATTGCAGGTGGCTGCGAGCGCGGCAAACTCACCCCAGATTCACTCGTTTTCAGCGCACTCATAGGCCAAGGGTGATGCCTCACCCATGGATTTTCAAGTATCTATCACCCCTTTAGGGGTGAGAAATGAGGGCTATCTATCCCTTAGCGCCGTGAGCGCCCAGGCGATTGCCACAATATCGATGAGCTCCTGCGCCAGAGCTCCCTCACTTGCCGTCGATAGCCCCCAAGCACCTGCCAGCATCACAAGAAATGAAAGTCCCATGCCTACTGCGGCGGCCTGCAGCGCCCTTGACCTGGAGGTTTTTGCAATTGAAATCGCTTGAGTCAATCGATCAATCGAGTCTTCGACAATTACTACATCAGCAGCCTCACTTGCAGCCGTAGCACCACGGGCCCCCATTGCTACTCCCACGTGGGCTGCGGCAAGTGCTGGTGCATCATTGATTCCATCCCCAACAACAATGACTGTGCCCTTACTGCTGTGCATAAATTTTTCAGTGATTTGTAGTTTTCCTTCTGCGCTCATCTGCGAGAAAACTTCAGTAATTCCAACTGATGTGGCAACTTCTTGCGCTGTGCTTTCTTTATCACCCGTGACTAAAACTATGTCTTTAACTCCCACTTTTCTTAGTTGAGCCACCATCTCTTTTGACTCAGGTCGCAATGGATCACTCAAACCTATCGCTCCGATGAGTGCGCCATTCTTAGTTACTGCAACGACAAGTGGGTGTGCAAGATCTAACCACTGCGGCCGGACCTGAACGAGCTGTCCAACAGTTATTACATTGCCCTCGATTTCACCAGAAATATGATGCCCTGGGCTCTCACTTACATTGCTCACTGGCAGAAAATGCAAAGCTCTATCTTGTGCTGCCCGAACAAGGGCTTTAGCAACAATGTTTTGGCTGTACTGATCTACTGAAGCGGCGAGTGTTAATACTTCTTCAATACTGGAATCACTAGATACTACGATTTCATCTATTGCTGGGCCACCATGTGTAATCGTTCCAGTTTTATCGAGCAGCACAGTCTCTGCGCGTGCAAGCAACTCTAAGATGGCACCGCCTTTTATCACAGCTCCATGTTTAGCAGCTTTAGAGAGCCCTGAAACAACTGCAATCGGCACAGCCAAAATCAATGGGCATGGAGTTGCAGCAACAAGCACTGCTACTGCTCGACTCACATCACCAGAGATAAGCCATGCAAGTGCGGCAGTTATGACAGCGACTGGGACAAAAGCTAAAGCCCATTGGCTAGCAATGCGGACCCCCGGGGCAGTTCTAGCTTGAGCAGATTGAACTAATTTAATAATGCCAGCAAACGTGCTCTCTTCAGCAGAATTTGTAGCAATATATTCAAAGGCATCACCGGCATTAATTACTCCGCTAAGAACACCATCATTGGGCTCTCTATTAACTGGAAGTGGCTCCCCCGTTAAAGCCGACTCATCGAGAGTAACCGCTGAAACTAATTGACCATCGGCTGGAGTTATTTCTCCCGCTCGCACCAAAATTCGATCCCCTGCAGCAAGTTGATCAACTGAAATCTCAACTATCGTTCCATCGCTACTTACTCTTCGTGCAGTACGCGGAATCCTATTGAGCAGATCGCGCAACGCACGCTCGGCCTGACCTTCTGCCCAGCTTTCTAGGGTCCGCCCAGTAGCAAGCATCAAAGAAATAATCGCTCCAGCAAAAAGTTCATGCGTTAATAAGGTTGCGCACAGAGATAAAACAGCCAAGAAATCTGACCCAAAGGTTTTGCCTCTGATATCAATACTGAGCCAGTACAGCGCTGGAACTAAACCCATAACTGCTCCCACTACCCAAAAACTTTCATTAAAGTAACCGGCAATCAGGGTTAATGAGGTCATGGGGAGTAGCACCCGATTGAACGCTCGCGTTCTCATAGATATAGATTACTTGTGAATCCAGAAGATAGGGTAATACCGTGAGGCTCTTACGATGAATTCACTTGTATATCTAGCGCTAGTCGTTTTCCTCTTTAATGTGGCACCCGCATTTGCGCCGCCTACGTGGAGCGTCTTAGTTTTCTTTTCTCTTAACTTCGATATACACCCAGTTGCACTTATTACAATCGGTGCAATGTGCGCTGGAACTGGCAGATATGTTCTTGCTAGGGTAACTAAGCACCTCCGTCGCTTTATTAGTGGTACAGCTTTAACTAACTTAGAGAGCGCGCAGATGCTTCTCAATCAGAAGCGTTCTCACAAAGTTGCAGTCCTGTTGCTATTTATTGTTTCACCACTGCCATCAGCTCAACTGTTCGAGGCGGCCGGCTTAATGGGTGCACGATTGCTGCCTCTGACGCTGGCATTCTTTTCTGGACGAATAGTTACGTACTCACTCTATGTAGCTAGTGCTAACGAGCTCAAGTCTCGAGGTTTAGATGAAATCATTAAGCGAGAATTTACATCGCTCGGGTCAATTATCTTTCAACTTCTGATGTTTCTCGGAATCATTATGCTAACTCGGGTCAACTGGTTTCACCGATTTAGTAAGTAGATCCAATCGCTATCTGGTGCATATGAGTCTCAACCATATTGCCATCATCTTCAACTTTATCGATTATTAAGACAACAATGATTACTAATAGCGCAGCGATGATGGCAACTAAGACGCCTGATTTCTTGTCCAAATTGATTTGCATACAGTAAATATACCAATAAAAAGAAGATAGCGGCCACATTGCTGTGTCCGCTACCTTCTATTCCCTCGAAGTGGAAAGAATTAACCGATCTTTGCTACCTGTGAAAG
>CAIXPV010000032.1 GCA_903921405.1 uncultured Actinomycetes bacterium | reverse complement strand
TACCAATCCAAGGAGAGTTGCTGGGCGACCCCCAGTAGAGGGGGACTGTTCTAGCTCGCAGACAAGGCCTCTTTCCATTAAATATTTTGTTGCCTGAGTCAGTGTTGGTCCGCTTAACCCTAAGTCTCTGGCAATTTGCGCCCTTGATAGCGGGCCATATGTGGCGATGGCGCGCAGGACTTCATTCGCACTGTCGCGCATCGCTCCACCCCCTAGATATTTCTTCTACCTTTAACCACTTTCTTTACTAAGTAAAGTAAGTAAGTAGGGTTGAGAGTAAATCCTTCGAGAGGGCAAAGCAATAGCGTCAGCAAATTATTTTGGTCTCGTTTTGGTAACGAATAAATTTGAGCGATCTAGCGACACGCTCATATGTGTCAGTGGCACCTGCTACCTTTCGAACAGGTGTTCGGATACCCTTATGCCTGTACAACCAGAGCGGTTCCACCTTCCGCGCTCAGTTTGCCCACAGCCTCTGTGGCCAACGCTGAACTCCGTCGGTGGGTCTCCGTACCTTCTGGGCCAGAGACCAAACGTCACACGAGACGTTCTATCGAAAGGAATGAAGTGGCTACTGAAAAAAGCAATAAAGCCAATGATGCTGCACAAGAAAAAGCAACCACCGAACGCCAAAAGGCGCTCGACACAGCCCTAGCCCAGATCGAACGTCAATTTGGTAAAGGCTCAGTAATGAAAATGTCGGATCGCGCTAACCAAATTGTTGAGGTTATTCCAACTGGTTCAATCGCACTCGACATCGCACTCGGAATCGGCGGCTTACCACGCGGCCGTATCGTAGAGATTTATGGACCAGAGTCTTCAGGTAAGACGACACTGACATTGCATGCAATTGCTAATGCACAAAAGGCCGGCGGAATCTGTGCCTTCATCGATGCTGAGCATGCATTTGATGCAGAGTATGCAAAGAAGCTTGGCGTAGATATCGATGCACTATTAGTGTCACAACCAGATACTGGTGAACAAGCACTTGAGATTATGGATATGTTGATTCGCTCTGGTGCACTTGATTTAGTTGTTGTTGACTCAGTTGCAGCCCTTGTTCCTCGCGCTGAAATTGAGGGCGAGATGGGTGATTCGCATATGGGCTTACAGGCTCGTCTTATGTCGCAGGCGCTTCGTAAAATCACCGGTGCGCTACATCAATCAAAGACAACTGCGATCTTTATCAATCAGCTTCGTGAAAAGATCGGCGTCTTCTTTGGCTCACCTGAGACAACAACAGGCGGTAAGGCACTTAAGTTTTACGCATCAGTTCGCCTAGATATTCGTCGTATTGAAACTCTTAAAGATGGCCAAGATGCAGTCGGTAACCGTACTCGCGTTAAGGTTGTTAAGAACAAGATGGCACCACCATTTAAGCAGGCCGAGTTCGACATTATTTATGGCACAGGTATTTCACGTGAAGGCTCATTGATCGATATGGGTGTTGAAATCGGTATCGTGAAGAAGTCTGGCGCTTGGTACACATACGAGGCCGATCAGTTGGGTCAGGGTAAGGAGAATGCACGTACATTCCTTCTTGATAATCCAGATCTATCCAATGAGATTGAAGCCAAGATTCGCGCTCACTTTGTGCCAATCGTGGTCGATGCCGACCTGATTGCTGCAATCGATGAGGCCACAGCAGAGGTTGATTTCTAATTAGCCTTGAGTTTGCAAAGGTTGACCAGGACGCTGACCCCTACTCAATCGCGCATACGATTGCATTAAACGCACTCGTTACGCGGGCCAAGAGTAAGGGTGAGCTCCTGGCTCATCTTAAAAAGCGTGGCATCGAAGTCGATATTGCTAACGCCGTTATTTACCGCTTGCAAGAGGCCGGCTTAGTCAATGATGCTGAGTTTGCAAAGGCGTGGACACAGTCCAGACATACATCGAAGAAACTATCGAAGCGAATAATCGCAGGAGAGCTTCGAACTAGGGGAGTCGATCAAAACTCCATCGATGAAGCCTTAGATGAGATCGATGACGAAGATGAGTATCGAATGGCATTTTCACTTGCAATGAAAAAATATTCGACGATGTCACGTTTAGATGCAGAGGTTCAGATTCGTAGAATTCAATCTTTGCTACAACGCAAAGGTTTTAACTTTGGCGTTATTGGGCGCGTTATTCGCGAGCTAGATATTCACTCAGGCGAGCAGCTGTAGCAACAACGGCCGCTGCATGAATGCGACCAGGTTGGCGACCTAATCGCTCGATCGGTCCACTAATACTTACCGCCGCAATAACTTTTCCATTGGGCG
>CAIXPV010000031.1 GCA_903921405.1 uncultured Actinomycetes bacterium | reverse complement strand
GGTGTGACATCACGTTCAATTGCAGGCGGACCAGAGACTAAAGCTTTACCTAGTCCAACTCGTGCAAGGGCTGCACGCAACGTATCGGTATAAGAAGCCGCTTTCAGCAAGTCATATCCGGTAGAGATGTTTACATAGAGAACTCCACCTAGCGCACGGTGAGCAGCAACCTTTGCCGTGGGAATAGCTGTCGCTGCCGTCGAAACCTTTTGGTTAAGTTGTTCTATCTCCGCCTTCGTGGCGTTCGTGAACTTATAGATAACGGTAAAGGAGCCCTCGATATTTTCGCCAAATTGCTCACCAAGAATCTGTGAAGCCTTAGCGGACTCACTTCCGGGAACCGTCAATGAGGTGGTTAAGTGATCGTTGAGTTTGCCGCCAGCAAAAATACCCGCAGAGATGACGAGCAACCAAATAAAGAGAATCGCACATCTATGTCGAAGCGCCGAGCGTGTTAGTTTCTCGAGCATTAGCCAATACTAATTGAGTTAATTACCCGGACTAACCGTTGACATGTTGAAATCCTTAATTACAAGGGGAGGAACCGCCATATTGAACATATCGCCAGCCCATTCACGTGGTTGGGTCCATTCGGTGGCACCGGCATGTGCAATGCGGTTCAGCGCAGATACTGGCGAGTCATTCCAGCGGAAGTTATTGGTTGCTCCAACAACTTCTCCACCCTTCACATGGTAAACACCATCGCGCGTTAATCCAGTAAGAAGTAGCGAATTTGGATCCACCATTCTTATATACCAGAAAGTTGTTAGTAGAAGTCCGTCGTCAACCTTTGAGATCAAATCAGACAAAGTTCCTGCTCCACCATCAACACTCATGATTGCATTCTCACCAAGAGGCGTGAAATCAAGAGAGGTTAATGCAGCAGTTGCACGTGTTTGAATCAAGGATTGCAGTACTCCATCTTTCATCCAGTCAACATGTTTAATCGGTTGACCATTATCAAATACCGATGAGAATGGTGAGCTCACTGCCGTGCCGACAAAGTTTGCTGCGGGCAGCTGGGAATACTCAGGGTCACTAAAGAATTGGAAACCAACGTTAGATAGTTTTTCTCCGACGCGAGTTCCTCCACCTTTCTTAGAAAATACGCTCTGGCCTTCGAATGCATCTCGTGCACCAGAGACCCACATCATGTATGTGAAGAGATCGGCCACAGAGCCTGACGGCAAAATTGTGTCATAGCGGCCTGCTGGTAGATCTACCTTTGTTGCCTGCCAGTTAAGACGCTGGCGAATATCGGCATCGATCGCGGCAACGGAGACATTACTAAAATCTCTGGTTTCGATACCAGACCAGGTAGAGCGAGATCGCTCGTGTGACTTACCGGTCATCTCTACGCGACCTACAGGTGAGTCTTTGCGCAGACGCATTCCACCCTTTGAGCCAATCCATGTTGTTTCATGTGTGTGTTCGGCATAACCAAAGAGTTCTATTTTATCTCTGACTGATTGTGCAAACATGTCACCAAGGGCTGGAGCAAAGCTCTTAAAGATTTCTGGCCCAGTAGGCACGTGCTCAGCAGCCCAGTTGCCAATTGAAATGTTCTTAGCCAATGGCGCAAAATCCTGCGCCTTACCAGCGGCCTTTGCCGCCACAATTGCTTGTTCTAGCAGCACGGGGATATCGGCTTCACTGACATCGGTACGTGTAACGCCTCCGGCTGCCATGCCACCCTCTAATGCAACGAAAGCTATGACGGTCACACTGCGCTCGGTAATAACACCGTTAGTTGTTAACGTGCTTGCAGCCCAGCGAAGATTTGCCTGAGTCTTATCTTTTACAACGACGATGCAGTCATCACATGTAGCTGCAGATGTGATCTTTTCAATGAGATCTTGAGCAGAAATCATTTTCCGGCCTCCGCTACTGTGTTGAGAATATTAACTTTGTCGAAAATCGCCGCAGGGCATCCATGACTCACGGCTGCAACTTGACCTGGTTGAGCTTTGCCGCAGTTAAAGGCTCCACCCAAGACATAGGTAGATGGACCGCCGACAACTTTCATCGAGCCCCAGAAGTCAGTTGTAGTTGCTTGGTATGCAACATCTTTTAACTGACCAACGATTTTTCCATTCTTTACGCGATGGAACTGTTGGCCAGTAAATTGGAAGTTATAGCGCTGCATATCGATAGACCACGACTTATCTCCCTTGATGATAATTCCATCCTCCATCGAAGAGACCATTTCATCATACGTCGGCCCCGTTGGATTTGGCTGCAGAGACACATTGGGCATCCGCTGAATAGGTACATGTGCAGGGGAGTCGGAATACGCGCAGCCATTACTGCGATCGCGATTAACTGCAGCTGCGATTCGGCGATCTAATTGATAGCCCACCAAGATTCCATCTTTAATGATGTCCCATTGCTGTGCGGCGACGCCTTCATCATCGAAACCAACTGTGCTCAAACCATGAGGAGTATTGCGATCACCGGTGACATTCATAAGCGGTGATCCGTATTTCAATGTATGTAACTTATCGGGAGTAGCAAATGATGTACCGGCATAGTTGGCTTCATAACCAATCGCGCGATCAAGCTCAGTTGCATGGCCAATAGATTCGTGAATAGTTAGCCACAAGTTCGATGGATGCACCAGTACGTCATAGCGACCTGGCTCAACCGATGGTGATGCGACCTTTTCAGCCAGCAACGACGGCATTTCCTCAATCTCAGCATCCCAGTTCCAGTGCGTATTTCCCATCCACTCCCAACCAAATCCAGATGGTGCGGCAAGTGTGCGCATGGATTCAAATCCACCGGCACCGATAGAAATCGCCTCAATTTGTGTCTGCATGCGAACACGTTGCTGGGTCGTACTGGTGCCATATGAATCTGCGTAATGTTTTTGTTCTTTTACGTACATGGCATGGGCTGACGTGTGATTAACATTGTTGCTCTTTAACAGAGAATTACTTAACTGAGCTAAGCGATCTTTCTTATCTGAATCAGATACTGAGAATGGATCGATTTCATAATCAGAGACCCATGTCTTTTGTGCATAGACAGGCTCAGTGACAAGGGAGATCTCTTGCGTAGAAAGCGGCTTAGAAGTTATGGCCATGGCTACTGCAGTCATCGCCAGTTGTTGTGCGACCTTTACTGAAATCTCTGGGCTAGATGCAAAGCCCCAAGCACCGTTAACAATGACACGTACGCCGACGCCAGCGAGTGTTTCATCGCTCTGCGTCTCTGGCTTAGCATCACGTAGGGCGAGCAAGCCTGTGCGTGTTCGCTCGATTCGAACATCCACATGCGATGCTCCAGCGCTAGTTGCGGCTGCGATGGCTGCATCTGAGACTGCGGTTAATGGAAGGCTAAGAAAATCTGCATCAATAGTTTTATTCACGCCCACACTTTAAAGCACACCCTCGGTAGGTGCCACAGGGGAGTTGTTTGAAGTGCCATCCCAGACGAAAAAAGGGGCGAAATGAGAGAAAAAAGCGAGAAATCCCATGAATTTCTGCCCGTTATTGCGTGGTTATGCCTGCTTGCAACCCCTTTGCTGGCAAGATTGCTGTATTAACTTCAACCCAGTACTGGAGAGACCTTTATGAATAAAAAAGAGATCGTTGCAAAGCTAGCCGCAGATTCAAAGCAGTCAGAGAGTGCTGTCTCATCAGTGCTAGAGGCACTTGAAGGTCTAGCTATTTCAATGCTTCAGAGCAAGGAGAAGCTAGTTCTTCCAGGCTTCATCTCAATCGAGGCAGTTGCTCGCGCAGCCCGTTCAGGACGTAACCCACAAACTGGCGCAGTTCTGCAGATTCCTGCACGCACTGGCGTCAAGGTAAGTGCTGGAACAAAGCTCAAGAAGGCAGTTGCTTCATAATCTAGGTATTCAAATAAAAGAGGGCGTGAGATTCTCACGCCCTCTTTTATTTTTAATTTTCTATGGATACAGGCCGCGCAACTTATGAGCCTCTGCTACTCGTGCAACACCTAACATATGCGCAGCTTCACGCCATGTGACTTTACGAGTAGTAGCCATCTCTTCAACCTCATTAAAGGCCTTTAACATAATGCGATTGAGGTTAGTTTTTACCTCACTAGCATCCCATGCGTAATTCTGCTTATCTTGTACCCATTCAAAGTAAGAAACAATTACTCCACCTGAGTTTGCCAAAATATCTGGAACAACCAAGATGCCTTTTTCATTTAATATCGCATCGCCTTCCGGTGATGTTGGTGCATTGGCGCCTTCAACAATGACCTTAGCTTTAATACCAAGGGCGCTTTGGCCGGTAATTGCATCAGATAACGCTGCAGGAATAAGCACATCTACATCTAAATGTAGAAGCTCCTCATTAGTTAAGTGATCCGTACCAGGTGCATCAAGATTCTTATGTGTCAAGAAGTGATTCCATAAATCGTTCACACTCTTAAAACCTGTGACCGCTCCATTGACATCGCTGACTGCAACGATCTTTAAACCCATGCCTTCAAGGGCGATGGCAGCCCAGTAACCAACTTTTCCGAAGCCTTGAATCGCAACAGTTGCACCGATTGGATTAATTCCGCGAACTCTCAATCCTTGCAACGTTGAAATTGCAACACCATCTCCGGTTGCTGAGTTGCGCCCCAATGATCCGCCAAGCACGATCGGCTTTCCAGTGACGACTCCCGGTACCGAAAAACCAGCGTTTACTGAGTACGTATCCATCATCCACGCCATATTGCGCTCGTCGGTTCCAACATCAGGTGCTGGAATATCGCGCTCGGGTCCGATGATGGGCAAAATCTCTGATGTATACCGACGTGTTAAACGCTCATTTTCACGGTCAGATAACGTTGCTGCATCAACGGCAATGCCACCTTTAGCCCCGCCAAAAGGCAGGTTGGTGAGTGCGCATTTCCACGTCATCAACATCGCTAATGCGATTGTCTCTTCAAGGTCTATTTGTGGGTGAAAGCGAACTCCACCCTTTGATGGACCACGTGTTGTTGAGTATTGGACTCGATAGCCCTTATACATTTCGACTTTGTCGTTATCGCGACGCAGTGGAACGGCTACTTCTAAAATTCGCCGTGGTGTGGACAGTGTTTGCCAATCATTTTCTGAAAGGCCTAATTGATCTACTGCCGTGCGTAATTGCGCGCGCGCAGTTTCGAAAGCTGACTCCGTTGTCATGTCATGAATCTATGTGAAAAGCTTCGAAAACGCTAATTTAAAAGGGGTATGGCGTGGCTTTAGAGTGTTGTCACTTGGTGAGTTGCATTACTTAGCCATACTGGATTTATTTCAACACCCCAGCCAGGCGCTGATGGAATCTGTATCTTTCCATCTTCTATAGCAAATGGATCACCAAGAAAGAGATCCTTTTGCCATGGATAATAATCAAAGCCTTCAATTGAAAACTCTAAGTATTTTCCTGGATTATCTATTGCCCCTAAAAGATGCATAGTGCAAATTGTCACAAGTGAAAGATTGGCACTATGCGGAGTAATTGGCATATTAGCTTTTTTAGCCATCTCTACAACTTTTAATGTGCGCCAAATGCCACCCATATACATAATGTCTGGTTGCAAAATATCTACAGCTCGCATATCGATCATGCGTTGCCACGTAACTAAATCCCAATCTTGCTCACCACCAGTTACATCAATGGTTAGTGCATCGGTAACCTGTTTAGTTTCTTCAAGCTCCCAATACTTACAAGGCTCTTCAAAATGCGTAATACCCTCGGCCTCAAGGAGTGCACCTACTTCAATTGCACGCCTTGGTGAAAAACCACTATTGCCATCTACCAACTTTGATATTCCATCGCCCAATGCACTCGAAACAACGGGCACGACTTCCTCGGTACGCCCAGGCCATTCGTCAATGTCATTGCCACATTCAGCACCTACGCGCCACTTAAATGCATCAAACCCAAACTCATCACGCAGTTTTACAAAACGTTCGGCCTCTTGCGCAGGGGTAATGTCACGCTTCATAGACGATGCATACGTGCGAAGTTTCTTAGGCGTGCCACCAAGAAGTTCAACAACGGGCTTGCCTTCAGCGCGTCCTCGCAGATCCCACAGCGCCGTATCTAATCCAGCATTGGCACGGCATCGATAACTTCCCGGGTATTTATGCTCTTTAGCCTCTATCAAAGTAATTAATGCACCAATATTGGATGCATCTTTACCGATCGCCCAGGGTGCAATCTGGCGATGAAAGATTGTGGCAGTGATGTCGGCGTTGTAGTTTGATGTTTGACCCCACCCGATGTGACCATCGGTCGTCGTTACCTTAACAAAACAGACAAATTCATCGGTAAAGGTTTCAAGCGATGAAATCTTTCCAAACATTATCCGGCGGCCTTTACGAATACCGGCATATCTAGAAGTGAAACGCTCACTGGAGCACCAGCACCAAGACCAGCGGCATCAGGGCTAGGCAACTGCGCAGTAACGCGAGTTCCATCATTGAGAGAAATACTCAAACGACAGGTAGCGCCCAAGAAGCTAGCTGAGAAAATCGTTGCATTACCTGACTTACTTGCCACGACATCGATGCTCTCAGGACGAACTAAAGCGATACCTGGGCCAGATGTAATAGATCCAGGCAGAGTCTTAACTACGCCACCAAGAATCTCAATTGCTCCGCCACTTACTTTTCCTGCAATCGGATTAGTTAAGCCAACGAACTCGGCAACAAAGGCAGTGCTAGGGCGATCGTAGAGTTCTGCAGGCGCTGCGATTTGTTGCAGTACGCCATTGCGCATCACTCCAACGCGATCGGCGATGCTGAGTGCCTCTTCTTGATCGTGTGTCACGAACAAAGTAGTTGTGCCAAGCTCCATCTGGATTCGGCGAATCTCTTCACGCAACTGAGTGCGAACCTTTGCATCAAGTGCTGACAGAGGTTCATCAAGAAGTAAAACCTTTGGAGAAATCGCCAATGCGCGAGCCAATGCCACGCGTTGTTGTTGACCACCAGATAATTGGTACGGATAGTGATTTGCATGCGTAGAAAGGCCGACAAGTTCGAGCAGCTCAGCTGAACGTGCCTTTCGCTTATCGCCAGATGTCTTATGTGCGCGAAGCTTTAGTCCGTACTCAACATTTTCACGCGCCGTCATATGTGGGAACAACGAATAAGCCTGAAAAACCATTCCCATTCCACGCTTATTTGCGTTTTGGAAAGTTACATCTTTGCCGTCCACAATCATCTGGCCGCGATCTAGAACTTGAAGACCTGCTAAGGCACGAAGAGCTGTCGTCTTACCGCAGCCAGAAGGGCCAAGTAGTGCCACGAGCTCGCCTTCGGCGATATCTAGGCTTAAGCCATCGAGGGCTTTGACTTTGCCAAAGTGCTTAGCAAGGTCAACTAACTGTACATATGCTGATGAGCTCAACGTATGGGTCCTTATCTCTTAGGCGACATCGACATCAAGGACGGCGCCTTGACGCTTTTTAGTTGGAATTATTAGGAGCAAGAAGATTACAAAGAGCAAAGAGGCCAGAGATACCGCAACTGCAACGTTGCCATTTTGTCTACCAATTTGCGCAATAACCACTTGGAAAGTCTTAAAGTTAAGAATATTGGAAATTGTGTATTCACCCAGAACTAAAGCAATCGCAATAAATGAGCCATTGACGATTCCTGTTTTAATTGTTGGCATAATGATTCCAAAGATAACTCGCGAAATCGATGCACCTAGGGTGGTGGCGGCTTCGGCTAGCGTATGGATATCAACGGCATCGAGGGCGGCAGACAGCGAACGGTAGGTGTACGGCAAAATCAACATTGAATAAACGCCAGCTAAAGTAATCGGTGACTCACTGACATTAATCGATATCCATCGATACAAGGGCGCGATTCCAACGACAATAACAATTGCCGGGATTGCAAGCGGAAGTAAACATAAAAGTTCAAATGGGCGACGCAAAACT
>CAIXPV010000030.1 GCA_903921405.1 uncultured Actinomycetes bacterium | reverse complement strand
CCATTGGCACTCGTGCATTCGCGTTTTTCTACCAATACTTTTCCTTCATGGCCCCTTGCACACCCGTATCGCTACATTGCCCACAACGGTGAAATCAATACTGTTAAGGGAAACCGAAACTGGATGCGGGCGCGTGAATCTCTGCTTAAATCAGATTTGATTCCAGGTGATTTGAAACGTCTGTTTCCAATCGTTGAAATGTCAGGAAGTGACTCGGCCTCATTTGATGAAGTCTTAGAGCTTTTGTATCTAGGTGGTCGTTCGCTGCCGCATGCAGTCTTGATGATGATTCCTGAAGCGTGGGAAAATCACACATCTTTATCTGAAACCCGTCGTGATTTCTATGCCTTCCATGCCTCACTGATGGAGCCATGGGATGGTCCAGCATGTGTGACTTTTACCGATGGTCACCAAGTAGCTGCAGTGCTAGATCGCAATGGTCTGCGTCCTTCGCGTTATTGGGTCACTAAAGATGGCCTTGTAGTCCTTGCATCTGAGGTTGGCGTTTTAGATATAGCCCCAGAAAACATTGAGCGCAAAGGCCGCTTGCAGCCAGGAAAGATGTTTCTTGTAGATATTGAAGCTGGACGCATAATTGAAGATAACGAGATCAAGGAAGAGCTTGCCAATGCCGCACCATATGGTGATTGGCTCCATGCCGGGATGGTCAAACTCAATGATCTGCCAGCGCGCGAACACATTGTCTACCCGCACTCATCAGTTGTCAGACGCCAACGTGCATTTGGTTACACCGAAGAAGAGCTGCGTATCTTAGTTACGCCCATGGCGCGCAATGGAATGGAAGCTCTTGGCTCAATGGGTACAGACACACCAATTGCAGCGCTATCAGATAAACCACGTTTAATCTTTGACTACTTTTCACAACTATTTGCACAAGTAACTAATCCACCATTAGATGCGATTCGCGAAGAGCTAGTCACAAGTCTTGGAACATCAATGGGGCCTGAGCACAATCTTCTCGATCCTGGGCCGTTCTCTTGTCGCCAAATATCCTTGGCCTTTCCTGTTATTGATAATGATGAGCTTGCAAAGATTATTCACGTTAATGCCGATGGCGATCATCCAGGGTTAGAGGCCCATGTTGTTCGCGGACTCTTCTTAGTCGCTGGCGGCGGGGCATCGCTGCGTCAACGATTGGGAGAGATTAAGGCCGAAGTATCTGAAGCTATCGAACGCGGTGCACGCATAATTGTTTTATCAGATCGCGACGGAGATGCTGAAGATGCACCAATCCCATCGCTTTTGCTTACATCTGCAGTACATCACCATTTAATCCGCGAAAAGACCCGAACTAAAGTTGGTTTAGTTGTAGAAGCAGGAGACGTTCGCGAAGTCCATCACGTTGCATTGCTTATTGGTTATGGAGCAGCCGCAGTAAATCCTTACTTAGCAATGGAGAGCGCAGAAGATTTAGTTCTACAGGGCGTTATTACAGGCATTACTCCCGAGAAGGCCGTACGTAACCTGATCAAATCTTTAGGCAAGGGCGTACTAAAAGTAATGTCCAAAATGGGTATTAGTACGATCGCTTCCTATACGGGCGCACAAGTATTTGAAGCCATTGGTCTGAGCAAGGAAGTCGTCGATGAGTTCTTTGTTGGAACAACATCGCGCCTTGGTGGAGTCTCGCTGGATGTAATCGCCGCTGAAACTATTGCACGCCACCACATCGCTTATCCACCTGGGGGAGAAGTTCCCGGTACTAAGCGTCTACCTATTGGCGGGGAGTATCAGTGGCGCCGTGAAGGTGAGCCACATTTATTTGATCCCGAAACTGTTTTCACATTGCAGCACTCCACTCGGACAAAGAGGTACGACGTCTTTAAGCGTTATACAAATCGAGTCAATGATCAGAGCACGCGCTTGATGACTTTGCGTGGACTCTTTGAATTTAAAGATCAAACTCCGATTGCAATTGAAGAAGTTGAGTCGGCAAGTGCAATCATTAAACGTTTCTCAACTGG
>CAIXPV010000029.1 GCA_903921405.1 uncultured Actinomycetes bacterium | reverse complement strand
TTCGCGCCTGCTAGTTGCTCCCCGAACATTGCGATCTGGAATAAATGAGCGGATCGATCGCGAAATTGATTTTGCGAAAGCTGGCAAGCCAGCAGGAATTCAGTTCAAACTTAATTCGATTCTAGATGAAACTTTTGTAACTAAGCTTTATGAAGCATCACAAGCCGGGGTGAAGGTAGAGCTCTTGATTCGCGGCATTTGCGCAGTGCAGCCAGGAATTGCCGGGCTATCTGAAAATATTTCTGTTACTTCGGTGCTTGGCCGATTCTTAGAGCATTCTCGAATCTTCCATTTTACAAATGGTGGAGAAGATGAATATTGGATCGGAAGTGCGGATTTAATGGGGCGTAACTTAGATCGACGTGTTGAAAGTTTAGTTCGTGTTGATAAAAAAGAACACCACCAAAGATTGCAGTGGATTATCGACCTTGGTTTATCGGCAGAAACTGCAAGTTGGAAATTGACTGGAACCGAATGGGTACGAAGCAGTACCGACGGTGACGGCAATCCACTGCGTGACCTACACACGATGATGATTAACCACTATGCATAGAATGGATCAGAAATGAGTAATGAAAACTTGATCATTCACGCTGCTGGTGCAGTTTTGTGGCGTTACGGGACAAAGAAGAAGATTGAAGTCGCCCTTATTCATCGCCCACGTTATGACGATTGGTCACTTCCAAAGGGAAAGCGAGACGCAGGCGAATCAATGATCGCTTGCGCATACCGTGAAGTGATGGAAGAGACTGGATATACATCGATATTTGGACCTGAGCTTGGCGAAGTTACCTATGTCGTCGATGGAATATCGAAAATTGTAAAGTACTGGTCAGCACAAGCCGCAGATGCTCCAACTGGCAAACCTGATCCTCAAGAGATTGATCAGATTGAGTGGCTCAGCCCTGCAGATGCACGAAAAAAACTGACGTTGGATGATGATAGATCAGTCATTGATTTCTTCCTTGAATTTGGAACAGGTACAACAGCTCTGGTTTTGCTGCGCCATGCTAAAGCTGTGAAGCGTGAAGATTGGGATGGTGATGATGGAGATCGTCCTCTTGCTCACTTAGGTCAACTACAGGCAAAGCGAATTTTGACGAATTTTCTTCCATATGCAATTGAGCAGGTTCATTCATCCGATGCGATGCGATGCATTGAAACTATCGAACCAATGACGCGTGCTTTGAACATGCATCCAATTTTCTCTACCGACTTGAGTGAGTATCGCTTTGCTAAAGATAAAGAGGCGGCGCTGGATTATGCCCAAGATTTAATGGATAGCGGTAAGAGTTCGATTATCTGTAGCCATAATCCGATTTTGCCAAAGCTACTTAAGAAGTTAATTGGCAAAAAGAATTTTAAGCAGTTAGACCAAGAGTTAAAGCCTGCAGAGGCTTGGGTTCTGCATCATCGCGATGGGGAAATAATTGCAATTGACTGGATAGAAGCTCCTACAACGTAATTTAGCCCTGCAGCCAATCGAGTCTTCGTAAAACAACACCTTCGCGTAAGGCCCAAGGACAAATTTCAACTTTATCGATATCTAAAACGGCCATTACTGAGTGCGCAACTATTGCTCCAGCAACAATTTGTTGAGCTCTACTTGCAGAGACTCCAGGTAAATCAGCGCGCGCTTTATCAGTCATTCCAGCAAGATTTGTAGTCATTGCCTCTAAATTTGCCAGCTCTAAATACTTGGGATTGTCGTTAAACCAATGTCCTGATAATCGAGCGAGCGTTCGGAATGTCTTACTGGTTGCAACAAAATGATTTGCATCGTGTGAGCGAAGAATTGCAGGGAGTTTGTCTTCAAGATTACTTGCTACATAGTCTTGTAAGAATTTCACATCTTTTGCCGAGTACGGATCTCCACTTAAGAAATCTCGTGTCATTCGTGCTGCGCCTAATGGTAAAGAGAGCGTTGCCTCTGGATTTTCATCCACCCCAGTTGCAATCTCTAGAGATCCACCACCAATATCGAGTACTAAGAGTTTTCCAGCAGACCAACCCAGCCAGCGGCGAACGGCAAGAAAAGTCATACGTGCTTCTTCATCCCCTGTAAGAATCTGCAAATCAATCTGATGCCGTTCATTAATCTCCTCAATGATTGCGGGACCATTTTTTGCTTCTCTAACGGCCGATGTTGCAAAGGCCAAAATCTCATCGACGCTATTCTCGTGAGCGTGGGCAACTGCGCTAGCGATCGCATCATGCAGGGCATTGATGCCCTCAACCGATATCGTGCCCGACTTATTGAGATACTGAGTTAAGCGAAGTTCGACCTTGAAATTGGTAGTCGGAGACGGGCGGGCGCCAATATGAGCATCCATGACCTGCAGGTGGATGGTGTTAGATCCCACATCCAATACGCCTAGTCTCACGGCCATAACCTACCGCTGAGCCTGTCAATAAAGCTCGATTTCAAGTTTTTGCAACTCACTGCCATAATTGCCGCTGGTCGAAAGGCCAGATACGTGTTCGCACGTAGGCCTCTCTAGCTCAGTGGTAGAGCAGCGCACTTGTAATGCGCAGGTCGTCAGTTCAATCCTGACGGGGGGCTCGTTGTTTTTGGAAGGGAAAATTATGTCGAGCTTTCCTTATGAACAATTTGCCGATGCAATTGCTGCAAACGATGAATACATCAAATCCTTTAAATATTCAGAGTTAACAGGTGTAGCCCAAAAAGGTTTAGCAATTGTTACGTGTATGGACTCGCGAATAAATCCTTTATCAGTTGTTGGCATGCGATCTGGCGATGCGAAAATCTTGCGCAATGCAGGCGCACGTGTAACTGAGGATGTTTTGCGTACATTGGTTCTGGCCACATATTTGCTTGGCGTAAAACGTATTTTGATTATGCCGCACACAAATTGCCGAATGGCTCAAGTTGATGAAGCTGAAATCCACCGTGAAATTGATTCCAAATATGGAATTGACACATCAGAACTTGAATTTAAAACCGTTGCCAACCAACAAGCTGCATTAATTGAAGATGTACACATGGTTCGGAATTATCATTTACTTAACACTGGAGTTTCAGTGGGTGGAGCTATTTATGATGTTGCTACGGGAAAAATTACTCCGGTTGATTGTTAGTCCTTGATTATGATCACACCAAGAAAAATCTTAGTTACAGGCGCTTCGGGCTATGTTGGAGGGCGTTTAGTTCGCACTCTGGTTGATGAAAAATTCGATGTTCGAATCCTGGTGCGCGATCGCAATAAAGTTAAAGGACAATCGTGGGCATCATCGGTAGAAATCAGCGAAGGTAGCGCCGAAAACCGAATTGATTTGGATGCAGCTTTAGCTGGTATTCATACCGCCTATTACTTACTGCACTCAATTAATTTAGGACCAAATTTTCACGACATAGAAGCCCAGATGGCACGCGATTTTGCCCAAGCCGCTGAAGCCGCTGGTGTATTGCAAATAGTGTATTTAGGTGGCATCGCTAACGACGTCAACATAAGTAAGCACTTAGCCTCACGCGCACGAACCGGCACTGAGTTAGCCAGCACGTCAGTTCCAGTACTAGAACTACGCGCTGGAATTATTATTGGCTCTGGTTCGGCTAGCTTTGAAATGTTGCGACATTTGACTCATCGCCTGCCCATCATGACTACCCCTAAATGGGTTATGAATCGAACGCACCCAATTGCAATTCGAGATGTTTTGTATTATCTAAAGAATGCAGCTGAATTAACTACGCCAGTAGGAAAGGTCTTTGATATCGGAGGACCAGAAGTACTGACCTACGCCGACATGATGCAGAAATTTGCCAAATTATCGGGCTTGAAAAAACGCTGGATTATTAAGGTTCCAGTACTAACTCCAGGACTATCCAGTTTATGGATTGGTTTAGTGACACCGGTTCCCACTGCATTGGCCCGACCACTTGTTGGCTCACTCATTAGTGAAGTTGTTGCCGATCCACAAAAGAGCATCGATGGGTTAATACCGCCGCCACATGAGGGTCTAACCGATGTTGCGACTGCAATAAACCTGGCGCTATCAAAGATTACTGAGCACCATGTAGAGACTCGGTGGTCTGATGCAACTTCGCCAACTGCGCCATGGCAAAAAGCTCAAGGGGATCCCGAATGGGCAGGTGAAACCATTCTGCGCGATCACCGCGAAGTTATTACAGAAGTATCACGTGAAAAAGTGTGGCGCCAGATTGAAGGTATCGGTGGTGAGCATGGCTGGTTTGGCTCTGATTTCTTGTGGTGGGGTCGCGGACTTCTAGATCGTTTCGTTGGTGGAGTTGGTTTACGTCGCGGGCGACGAGATCCAGATTATTTACGCGTTGGGGAGAGCGTGGATTTTTGGCGAGTAGAAGAGTTAGAGCAAGGACAGCGATTAAAACTTTATGCTGAAATGGTTTTGCCCGGTAAAGCGTGGCTGGAGTTTAGTGTCGAAGAAGTTGATGGAAAAACTAAAGTGACGCAGGAGGCAACTTTTTACCCACGTGGCCTTGGTGGTCAGTTATATTGGTATGCGATATCACCATTTCATTTATTTGTTTTCCCAACTATGTTGCGCAATATTGTGAAAAAGGCGGCCAAAGATGCATGAGTTCACGGCAGAGGTAGAAGCACTTGCCGCTGAAATCTTGGCATACAGTTTGGATCGATTAAAAAACGATCCCCCGTTAGATGGCCCCCGCACGGCAGAGGATTTATTTAACGAAGTCGGCAATACGATTACCGCAAAGGGACTTGGCGGCCATGATGCTTTAGAAGTCTTTACAAGTGTGCTTGCTAAGGCCTGTATTTCAACGGACCATCCTCGAAACTTAGCTTTTATTCCATCTGCGCCAAGTGAGTATGCAAACCTTTTCGATTTAGTAGTTGGTGCCAGTGCGCTCTATGGAGGTTCATGGCAAGAAGGTGCAGGCGCTGTCTTTGCCGAAAACCAAGCGTTGCGCTGGATATCTGATTTAGCTGGCTTACCTGAATCAGCCGGTGGAGTTTTTGTGCAAGGCGGCACAATCGGAAATCTTTCAGCGTTAGTTGTTGCTCGTGCAGAAGCGAAAAAGAAGTACCCAGAGGCAACTAGATGGGTAATTGCCTGCAGCGAAGAGGCACATTCATCGATTGTCAGTGCAGCAAATGTCATGGATGTTGATGTGTTAAAAGTTCCTGTAGATATCAATGGAAAGTTGAGCGGCCCAGCAGTTGCTACAGCTATTGATGAACTCCATGCAACAACGACAAAGCGGGTCTTTGTTGTAGTCGCAACTTCGGGTACAACGAATCTTGGAATCATTGATGAATTAAAGGGAGTAGGTAAAGCTGCCCATGATCGCGATGTGTGGTTCCATGTTGATGGGGCCTACGGTTTAGCAGCTTTATGTGCACCATCAGTGCGATCAAAGTTTGATGGCATTGAACAAGCCGACTCTTTTATTGTCGATCCACACAAATGGTTGTTTGCACCCTTTGATGCGTGTGCTTTGATCTATCGCGAGCCCGAACTTGCTCGCGTCGTACACACTCAGCACGCTTCATACTTAGATACATTAAAAGATGGAGCATGGTCGCCATCTGATTACGCAATTCAATTAACACGTCGCACTCGCGGACTTCCATTTTGGTTTTCATTAGCTGCACACGGCACTGATGCATACACCGAAGCGATGGAGCACACATTAGAAATAGCTCGAGCAGCTGCCGAATTAGTAAAAGCACATCCAGATTTAGAGCTTGTATGCGAACCTGAACTCTCAATCGTTGCATTTATTCGAAAAGGGTGGAGTGCAAGTGATTACCAAAACTGGTCAGATACATTATTAGCCGATCAAGTGGGATTCATTCCGCCATCGGCTCATCACGGTCAGCCAATTCTGCGATTTGCAATTGTTAATCCTTGGACAAAGATTTCAGATATTGAGTTGATAATGAGCAGGCTTTAAATCCCACACTTTTGCGCTCGGTTCGATACGATTTACATTATGTCTGCACAAGAAGAGCCAGCAATCAACAGCGGCTTGAGCGATTTAGAGACCAGAATCTTAGATTTTGAAGCCAGTTGGTGGCGATATGCCGGCGCTAAAGAGGCCGCGATCAAGGAGCTATTCGACCTGACCGCACCGCGGTACTACCAACTTCTCAATGACTTGATCGACCGGGACGATGCCCTTGCCGCCTCTCCCATGCTGGTAAAGCGCCTTCGCCGCCTGCGCGAGGCCCGCATGTCCACCCGCATCGCCCGCTAGTTTGACCCAATTGCCCCTTCGTTTTGCGTCTGAGGAATACCTCCCGTAGATTTGGCGTTAGCACTCTCGGGGTGCGAGTGATAAAGCCCCCGGTAAACGCAGGATCAAACGAAAGCGAGCATGACTCATGGCAAAGCAGATTGCCTTTAATGAAGAAGCACGCCGCGGATTAGAGCGCGGTATGAATATTTTGGCCGATGCGGTCAAGGTAACCCTTGGACCCCGTGGACGAAACGTCGTTCTCGAGAAGAAGTGGGGCGCCCCAACTATTACTAACGATGGTGTTTCCATCGCTAAAGAGATTGACCTAGAAGATCCATGGGAAAAGATTGGCGCAGAGCTAGTTAAGGAAGTTGCGAAGAAGACCGACGATGTCGCCGGTGATGGAACAACCACTGCAACTGTTTTAGCTCAAGCACTAGTACGCGAAGGCCTACGTAACGTAGCTGCCGGATCAAACCCAATGGCACTTAAGCGAGGAATCGAAAAAGCTGTTGAGCAAATCGTTGCCGAGCTTTTATCAATGGCTAAGAGCGTTGATTCAAAAGAGCAGATCGCTGCAACTGCATCTATTTCTGCCGCCGATGCAACTATCGGAGAAATGATTGCTGAAGCGATGGACAAGGTTGGCAAAGAAGGCGTTATCACTGTTGAAGAGTCAAATACTTTTGGTCTCGAACTCGAGCTCACTGAAGGTATGCGCTTTGATAAGGGTTACATCTCTCCATACTTTGTTACCGATCAAGATCGCATGGAGGCAGTTCTAGAAGATGCCTACGTCTTAATTGTTAACTCTAAGATTTCTAACATCAAGGACTTGGTTCCTGTACTTGAAAAAGTTATGCAATCAGGTAAGCCACTTGCAATCATCGCCGAAGATATTGAAGGCGAAGCACTTGCAACGTTGGTAGTAAATAAGATTCGTGGAACTTTCCGCTCGGCAGCAGTTAAGGCACCAGGCTTTGGAGATCGTCGCAAGGCGATGCTTCAAGACATTGCAATCCTTACTGGCGCAACGGTTATCTCTGAAGAAGTTGGTCTCAAGCTTGATCAAGCCGGTCTAGAACTTTTGGGCCGCGCTCGCAAGGTTGTTATCAGCAAGGATGAGACAACAATCGTTGAAGGCGCAGGAGACGATGCACTTATTAAGGGCCGCGTTGCACAGATTCGCTCAGAGATCGAAAAGAGTGATTCAGACTATGACCGCGAGAAGTTGCAAGAGCGTCTTGCAAAGCTTGCCGGTGGCGTAGCTGTTATCAAGGCAGGGGCTGCTACTGAGGTTGAACTCAAAGAGCGCAAGCACCGCATTGAAGATGCAGTACGTAATGCAAAAGCTGCAGTTGAAGAAGGAATCGTTGCCGGTGGTGGCGTTGCACTTCTACAAGCAGCAACAGCTGCATTTAAGAAGTT
>CAIXPV010000028.1 GCA_903921405.1 uncultured Actinomycetes bacterium | reverse complement strand
TTCAGGGCTTAACTGCTAAGAACTCATCGATTGACGAGAATGAACGTGGAACTTATAAAGGTCTCGGGCATCCCAGCACGATTGCGCATTTGAAATCCTTAGGTGTCACAGCAGTTGAACTTCTACCAGTAGCAGCATCTGTGACTGAGCCAGCGATTTATTCTCGAGGGCGCAAAAATTATTGGGGCTATAACTCCATTGCCTTTAGCGCCCTCAATAATGACTATGCCTGCACCGATGATCCGATTAAATAGTTACAAGATTCAATTGATCAACTACACAACGCTGGAATCGAAGTTATTTTAGATGTGGTGTACAACCACACTGCCGAAGGCGGCGTAGGCGGACCAACACTTTCTTACAAAGGTATCGACAATAAGGCTTATTATCGAAATGACGGCCATGGAAATTACGTTGATGTAACCGGGTGCGGAAACACTTTTGCTGCAAGCAACCCTCATTCAGTGCGACAGATAATAGATTCGCTGCGGTGGTGGATAGAAGTTGTTGGCGTCGATGGTTTTCGATTTGATCTAGCTACCGCTCTGTACACCAGCAGTAGTGCTTTTAATTCATCACTTATGTCGGCAATTGAGGCCGATTCAGTTTTACGTAACTTTAAAATGATCGCCGAACCTTGGGACATGACACGATATGCACTGGGTGATTTTCCACATCCTTGGCGCGAGTGGAACGATGCATATCGCGACTCGGTTCGTCAGTTCTGGTTGGGTGATTTAGTTCGAGGCTTTGGTGAAGGTGTATCTGATATTGCCAACAGTATTAGCGGCTCTAGCTCGATTTTCTACTATCGAGGTCCTACTTCATCGATTAACTTTATCGCTGCCCATGATGGCTTTACTGTGCATGATTTAGTGACCTATAACGAGAAAAATAACGCATCGAATATGGAAAATAACGCCGACGGCAATACTTCCAATAGATCTTGGAACGTTGGCATCGAGGGTGAAACCAATGATCCCACTGTTAACGAACTGCGACATAGGTTAAAGAAATCTTTACTGGCAACGCTGATGCTTTCATCTGGTGTTCCAATGCTCAATATGGGTGACGAAGTAAGTCGAACTCAAAATGGAGCTAACAACGCTTACTCGCTACCAATCACATTTGTGGACGAGAGCGCCGAAACTTTTGGTGGTGGTTGGGCCTTGCCATGGGATCTCGATCGATCGGCCACGGACATGTTGTTAACTGTGCAGACTTTGGCAAAGATTCGTCAAACATACTTGGCCGATGTGGCATCTGAGTTTTTTACTGGAATCGTTGATCAAGGTACAACACGAAAAGATATTGCTTGGTTTTCTTTAGGTGGACGCGAAATGACTGATGATCATTGGGCCGATGAAGAAAAGCGAAGTATTACCGTCTTTGTGGAGGCCGATCCATCACGTGGGCTGCTTTTACTTATGAACTCATCGTTGCAAGAAACAGTTTTTACTTTGCCTGATACGCAATGGGGCCAATCATTTAGATGCATATTTGATGCAGCACAAGAAGTGGAATCATACGAGCCGGTTATTCAAACACCTAGTGCCAAAGTCGTTGTGCCGGCACACACTACGCAAGTTTGGCTAGTCTCTCGTACTAGGTAGTAATCCAAGCAATCCTGTAAAATCACTGACTATGTTGGCAATTATCGCTCCGGGTCAAGGGGCTCAAACTCCCGGGATGTTAACGTCTTGGATTTCTGATGTCGCATCCCGCGAACTGTTAACGAATTGGTCTGATGCAATTTCGTTAGATCTTGTTCATCTTGGAACTAACGCCGATGCCGATGAGATTAAAGATACGTCCAATGCTCAACCATTAATCGTTGCAACATCATTAATCGCAGCTCATGCACTAGGACTGACAAAGGTTGCAGTTGTAAGTGGCCACTCAGTTGGTGAAATTACTGCGGCAGCAATCTGCGGAGCACTCAGTCCCATCGATGCCCTGACATTGGTACGCCGGCGCGGAGTTGAAATGGCAAAGGCCGCTGCGCTGCATCCAGCTGGAATGTCAGCGGTCTTAGGCGGAGATCGAAATGAAGTTGTTGGCGCTATAACATCTCTTGGTTTAGTTGCCGCTAATGAAAATGGTGCTGGGCAAATAGTTGCAGCCGGCGATCTTTCTGCGCTGGCAGCGTTGGCAGAGAACCCACCAACAGGTGCACGCGTGCGGGCTTTGGCAGTGGCCGGTGCCTTTCACACATCGTTTATGGAGCCTGCCGTTGAACCGCTGCGCCATTTAGCCGCAACACTGACCCCACTAACCCCTGCCTTTCCTGTCATTTCAAACAAAGATGGCGCAGTTATCAATGATGGTGGCCACATAGTAGAACGCATCGTTAATCAGATCGCTAATCCCGTGCGCTGGGACCTATGCATGGATAGCCTTGAATCTATGGGCATCACAGGAGTCATTGAACTTGCACCTGCTGGAACGTTAGTCGGATTGCTCAAACGTGCCCACCCTGGAATTGAAAGCTTTGCCCTTAAGAGCGCAGATGATCTAGCTGCTGCCCGTGAATTTGCAGGAAGGCACGCATGAGTATCAGTGTTCCAACGATGGGCAACAGTGCAATTCTCTCAGTTGGTTCATACCGCCCTAAGCGACTTGTTCCAAATAGCGAAATTGTCGATCGAATCGACTCTAATGATGAGTGGATCCAACAACGCACTGGAATCCAAAGTCGACGCATTGCCGCAGATGATGAGACCGTAATAACGATGGCACAGGCTGCATGCGAGAGCGCTCTCAAGCGTGCCACGTTAACAATGTCTGATATCGATACGCTGATTCTTGCCACGATTTCTTATCCTTACCAAGCACCCAGCGCGGCCACTGAACTTATCAATGTGCTTGGCAATCCAAAGGCTGCCGCATTTGATATCAGTGCTGCATGTGCCGGCTTTTGTTACGGCGTTGCAATGGCCAGTGATTTAGTACGCGCTGGAACATCTAAGAATGTATTAGTTGTTGGTGTTGAAAAACTTTCTGATTACACAGATCCCAATGATCGCGCAACTGCTTTTATCTTTGCCGATGGTGCAGGTGCTGTAGTTATTGGCCGCAGTGATCATGCAGGTATCGGACCAGTTGCTTGGGGCTCCGATGCCGATTCGCGCGATGCAATTTTATTGAATCCGCCATATACCGATTTTAAAAAATCACCCACAAGAGGCGTTGCAGATTTAGGGTGGCCAAATATTTCTCAACAAGGACAAGCTGTTTATCGCTGGGCAGTATTTACCGTGAGCAAAGTTGGTCTACGAGCCCTAGAAGCGGCAGGTGTCAGTGTTGATGAGCTTGGAGCATTTATTCCACACCAAGCCAATATGCGCATCATTGAATCTATGGCTAAAGAGATTAAGCTTCCTTCATCTGTAGTGATCGCCGATGATATTCGCGTCAATGGAAATACTTCTGCGGCATCGATTCCACTTGCAATGGATGTTCTACTGCAGGCTCATCCCGAGCTTCATGGAGAGTTAGCACTTCTCATTGGTTACGGCGCGGGCCTTGTTTATGCAGGACAAGTGGTGCAATTACCCCCTGCGCCTTGAGATTTACGCCACTTAGGGCTCCAATACTCGTAAGTAAGCGGCTTTGTCATAGAGAATACGACCCTATTGATAACAGGGACGAACTCGCTAACGGATGGAATAAATAAAAATGGCACTTGCACAAGCTGATGTACTAGCAGGACTACAAGAGATCGTTGAAGAAGTAGCTGGAATTCCTGCTGCATCAATTGAAATGGATAAGAACTTCACTGAAGATCTAGAAGTTGACTCACTGAGCATGGTTGAAGTTGTCGTTGCTGCAGAAGAGCGCTTTGGCGTGAAGATTCCTGATGAGGCAGTAACTGACCTTGTCACTGTTGGCGATGCCGTTAACTTTATTATCAACGCTGCTAAGTAGTAGTTAAGAACAATCCCCTTATGTCACGCCGAGTTGTCGTTACTGGACTTGGCGCCACTACGCCACTTGGCGGAGATGTTTCAACAACTTGGTCGGCTCTTTTGGCTGGAACAAGTGGTGTGCGCTTATTGACCGAGGATTGGGCACAGACGATTCCTGTGCACTTTGCTGCGCGCGTTGCAATTGAACCAAGTGAGCAGATGCAACGTGTTGAACTGCGTCGCTTAGATAGATCCGAACAGTTTGCACTTATTGCATCGCGCGAAGCATGGAAAGATGCAGGATCACCCGAGATGGATAAGGAACGCTTAGGCGTTGTTATCGCATCAGGTATCGGTGGCGTTACAACGTTGTTGGATCAATACGACATATTGCATGACAAAGGTGCCAGGCTTGTAAGTCCACACACAGTTCCCATGCTTATGCCCAATGGCCCAGCTGCAAATGTTGGCCTTGAGCTACAAGCCAAGGCCGGCGTTCATACGCCAGTGAGTGCATGCGCATCTGGTGCTGAAGCAATTGGTTACGCCTTTGACATGATTCGAAATAATCGCGCCGATATTGTTGTAAGTGGCGGCGTAGAAGCGGCGATCCACGCTCTACCGATGTCAGCCTTTGCCGCAATGAAGGCGCTATCGACTAGAAATGACGATCCTGCCCGCGCATCGCGGCCATATGACGTAAACCGTGATGGATTTGTTTTAGGAGAAGGCGGCGGAGTTTTAGTTCTAGAAGAATATGACCATGCAGTTGCACGTGGTGCCAAAATTTACTGCGAAATTGCAGGACAAGGCTTAACATCTGATGGTTATCACATCGCAGCCCCTGATCCAGATGGTGCAGGCGTACAGCGTGCACTTAAGTTTGCACTGCGCGAAGCGGGAGTTTCTTTAAAAGACATCGTCCATTTAAATGCACATGCAACCTCAACACCAGCAGGTGATGTCGCCGAAGCTAATGCACTGCGCGCAGCCCTTGGCGCAGATGCCGACCACGTTGCAGTTTCTGCAACTAAGTCGATGACGGGTCACTTACTGGGTGGCGCCGGTGCAATTGAATCGGTATTTATTGTAAAAACTTTGCAGGATCGTCTGGCTCCCCCAACGATAAATATCGATGATTTAGATCCCGCGGTAACAATTGATGTAGTTCGAGATAAGCCACGCGCTCTGCCCGCAGGTGATATTGCAGCCCTGAACGACTCTTTTGGTTTTGGTGGCCACAACGTTGTATTGGTCTTTAAGAGCATCTAAATGCCAACTGCCCAGCTGGACCCTCGTGATCCCGAATCGCGCATCGCACGGTTAGTCGATGACGGTAACTTTTCTTTCTTAGTTCCTCGCACAAACTGCGGAATGGTTGCAGTCACTGCTTCGATTAAAGGCAACAAGGTTGTTATCTTCGCTTCAGATGCCACCATCAAAAGCGGTGCGCTAGGTATCGAAGGCTCGAAAGTTATTGTTACAGCATATAAAGCTGCCATGGGTGCACAAGTTCCAATTATTGGAGTATGGCACTCTGGTGGTGCTCGACTCAGTGATGGCG
>CAIXPV010000027.1 GCA_903921405.1 uncultured Actinomycetes bacterium | reverse complement strand
TGCGCTCAAGGTTTGGTTTATCCATAGCGCCAATGCGAATAGCCAGAGCTCTGACGGGCCATGTGAGAAGCCCGGTAAGTGCGAAGGCCATTAATCCCAACAGTGCGAATTGGCTGGCGCTAAAACTCATGGGGCGAGTATATGTAAGCAGGCACGAATGATTGCCCTAAAACTGTGGCTTTTTGGGTCACAATTGCGCGGGTTATCACTCATAACTAAACGTTGACCTTTAAAACACTTGAAAAGCCAATTTCCTTGGCAGACTTCATGCATAACATATTTGAGGAGTCCCATCGTGCGTAAATCTGTATTGATTGTTGTGTCGGCTATTGCATTCTCATTTATCTCACCGGCGCCAGTATTTGCCGATGTGGATCCCATACAGACGGCACTGAATAAAGTGATGCCCGAACTCCCCCTTGCACCATCGCATCCTGCGCTAACAACTGCGCGTGAACAAATCGGCGCTGACTGGACGATTGAACATGGATACACAGGGCAAGGAGTGTCCGTTGTTGTCATGGATGAAGGCACGCAAGCTTCGCATGTGCAGTTAGATGGACGCATTATTCAAGAGGTGTGTACATCAAGTGATGGTCTTAAAGATCTGCAGTATCAATGCAAAGCTAAGGCGACTTTGGATGTAGGTGTTGGCGCAGCTGAGTACAAAAAGAATGAAGATGGAACACCTTATAAAGACTCAGCCCATGGAACTATGGTCAGCAGCGCGGTTTTGGAGTTTGCGCCAAGCGTGCGAATTATTTCAATGAAGTTTAACCAGCAAAGTACGGCGCCGCTTGATTGGATAGCAGCTAACGCAAAAAAATATAATATTGCTGCAGTAAATATGTCTTTTGGTGCCGATTGGTTCCCTAGAACTTTCGCAAACTGTCAAGAGGACACTGGATATCAAAGTTGGATGACAGGTATTAAGAAAATAAAAGCTCAAGGAGTAGCGGTGGTTGTTGCATCTGGCAATGGAGGAAGATTGACCCAGATATCGCATCCTGCTTGTGAAGACGCTGTTATAAGTGTTGGAGCGGTACTGCCTACTGATAAGTTCACAAACTATTCAAATGTTGCACAGAATTTAACATTGGCGGCACCAACGGAGTTTGAATCTGCGACGGTGCCACAGGATCCAACCAAACTTGATGAGTGGATGACTTCCTTCGGGGGCACCTCGGCTGCGGCGCCGGTTATTGCGGCCATGATGGCCATTGGCCACAGTGTTTCGCCTACTTCAACAGTTGATGAACTGACAGCCATTGCACGTTCGACGGCAACGTCAATTGATGACGTGGTTATTAAAGATTTGCGCAGAGTGAACTTTGATAAGTTTGTTCAGAAAATCTTGAACCTTAAAGCACTTGGGTCAATCAAATCCATATCTTCAAGCAATCTAACTGAAAAATCTGTAACTTTGAGTTGGGCGGTTGGTGTTAAGCCAGCGAAAGTAAGAATTACAGTTAATGGCCAAACGCCTCAACTGTTGCCTGGAGACGATGGTGAAATAGTCCTTAATAAACCAACCGATAGCACTGATCTGAGCGTGAAGGTTGAGGCCATCGAAGCCGATGGCACTGTGACTTCAATCAAGGAGCTTTCGCTGACATTCCCTGTCAGCAATTTAGGCAGTTGGTGTAATCCCACAGGCAAACTATTGGCAATCAGGGCACCGAATTTTGGGCACTACGAAATTCTTGGTGTTAATAAACTAAATGCCAAGTTGGTTGACCTTGGTTTGGGGATTCAAAATGCAACTCGACTTTCGTGTACCTATATTGAGTTCAGCCCGGCGGATTCCCCTTCAACGGCATATATCGCGCGTTTAATTACTGGCAGTACAACTGATAGACACACGATGAGCATCCCAAAAGATTTTGGTACGGGTGGCGTTTTAAGAATTACATTAATTGATAAGAATGGTGATTATTCAAATGTCACTACTTATTACTTTCCAAAGGGGAGTTTTTCAACAGCCGGAGAATCTGCATATGAATCAGGACTCGAACGCATTTCAGCCGATTACCAGCCTGAATTTCTAGGTGTTATCCAAAAATCGCTTTTACTTGATAAATCGCTCAGCGCTGACTTGCTCGCCTTTGGTGATGTTAAGTCAGCAGTTTCAACTGCAGAAGAACTTGCCAAAGCTCAAGCCGATGCTGCACTGGCTACTGCACTATCAAAGGCGGCAGCCGATGCACACGTCGCGCTATTAAATGCTGTGGCAAAAGCAAAGGCGGAGGCGGATCTGGCGGCAGCCATTGCCAAAATCCAAGCTGAAGCGGCACTGGTTAATGCACTCTCAAGGGCGGCAGCCGATGCAGAAGTTGCGCTAGTAAATGCGTTGGCTAAAGCAAGTGCCGAAGCCAATGCAATATCTGGTGCACTGGCAAAGGAGATTGCTTTATTGAAAGTAGAGTTGGCTGTCTATAAAAAAGTGACAACAAAAAAGATTACGATCACTTGCGTTAAAGGCAAACTAACGTTGCAATCTAGCGGGGCTGTTCCAAAGTGTCCTGCAGGATGGACACAGAAAAAATAACTGCGCGCTGCTCTGCAACGCTCATATGCAAGGGAGCACCTACATAACAATTAGGTAAATCGATGCCCTAATACGGTCAATACGGCCAGTTAGTACCCTTGGTATTCAAGGCTTACGACTAAATTGTGCCCATGAGAACTGCACCCAAAACCTTCCGCTTAACCCTTGTAACGCTATTGGCCATTGCGCTGTCGGCCTTTGCCCTGCCATCTATTAGTTCGGCAGCTGCCCCCGATGTAGTCAAGCTGGTGATTCACTACCAGCGCCCTGCCGGAGATTACACAGGATGGAACTTATGGTTATGGAGAAACTCGTTAGTCAACACTAATGATAAGACGTTGGATACAAAGGGTGTGCAGTTCAACGGAGATGACGCATTTGGAAAAGTTCTCACTCTTGAAGTTCCAGATATGAAGGGCTTTGAAGATATCGGTGTGCTTGTTCGCCTCAATGATTGGGCGCAAAAAGATATTGGTGATGATCGATTCATTAGTATTTTCGATGCCAATGGCAAGGCCGAAGTCTGGCTACGCCAAGGAGATCCCGAAGTTCACTACTCGCTACCAACCGAACCGGTGAAAGCTAATCCGGCAATTGCACAGGCCAAGTTATATGACTCATTAAATTTTACGAAGAAGTACACATATAAAGGTGATGATTTAGGAAATACATATAGCAAAGCCAAGACGGCATTTCGTGTGTGGGCTCCAACTGCCAGCGCAGTTTCGATTGCAACATATGCATCGGCCGATAGCACTGCTGCCAGCGCAAGTCTTGTTGCAATGAAGGCCAGTGTTAATGGAACATGGAACGCTGCAATTAATGGCGACAAGAATGGTTTGATTTACACATATCGCGTAAAAGTTGATGGAGTCACGCGAGATGCCGTTGATCCATATGTACGTGCAACAACAGTTAATGGTCTGCGCGGAGTCGTTGTAGATCTATCAAAGACTAATCCCAAAGGGTGGTCGACTAAGAAGCCAGCATTTAGTGGCAAGCCAAGTGATGCAGTTATTTACGAACTTCATGTGCGCGATTTATCAATTGATGCATCCAGCGGAGTGAAGGCACGTAACGCCGGCAAGTTTTTAGCCTTTACTGAGCCAAAAACCAGCGTTGGCGGAACATCTACCGCAGTTGCATCTATTAAGGATCTCGGCGTGACTCACGTTGAACTGTTGCCAGTCTTTGATTACGCATCGGTGGATGAGAACAATCCAAGTTTTAACTGGGGCTATGACCCTCAGAATTACAACGTTCCCGAGGGCTCATATAGCTCTGATCCGACCAACCCAACTACTCGTATCGTCGAATTTAAATCAGCGATTCAGGCGCTGCACACCCAGGGGCTGCGGGTAAATATGGATGTGGTTTATAACCATGTTTTCAACGCTCCATCATTTAGCGAGCAACAAATTGTGCCGGGCTATTTCTTTAGAACCGATAACAACGGCAACTTAACTAGCGGCAGTGGATGTGGTAACGATGTTGCATCAGAGCGTCCGATGGTTAGTAAATTTATTGTGGACTCTGTTAAGTATTGGGCTACTCAATACAACGTCGACGGTTTCCGCTTTGACCTGATGGGCTTGATGGATATCGATACTGTCACTGCAATCTCTGCAGCACTAAAGAAGATTGATAAGAGCATCATCGTTATCGCTGAGGGTTGGAACATGGGTACTTTGCCCGATAAGGAAAAAGCTGGGCAGATGAATATCGATCTGTTGCCAGGTGTATCGATGTTTAATGATCAACTGCGTGATGGAATTAAAGGCTCGGTCTTTGATAAGTTAGATCAGGGTTTTGCCACTGGTAAAACTTCACCTACTAACAGTGTGCAGGTTGGTATTACTGGAAATATTTACTACTCCGGTCAGTTTGCACAAAATTGGACAACCATTGCTCCGGGACAGTCAGTTAACTACGTTGAATCGCACGATAACTTAACGTTGGCCGACAAGATCACTGCCAGTGTTCCAACAGCCAATCCAGCACAGGTTGCACAGATGGCGCGTTTTGCATCTTCCATTGCATTGCTGGCACAAGGCCTGCCATTTATCCAAGCTGGTCAAGAGTTCTTGCGATCTAAAAACGGCGATGAAAATAGTTATAAGTCATCCGATGCCGTGAACTCGATCAAGTGGAATACCAAGGCCACGAATTTAACAACCTATAAGTACTTCCAAGGGTTGATTGCTCTGCGTAAAGCGCACCCCGCTTTTAGAATGAGCACCGAGGCACAAGTTGTTAAGAACTTAAAGTTCTATACCGTGCCAAATAATGTTGTTCTGTACTCCATTGCCGGCAAGGCTGTAGGCGATAAAGTCGCCAGCTTTGTGGTGATTCATAACCCCAATGCAACTGCACAAAATGTGAAGCTGCCTAAGGCTGGTAAATGGTCCATCGTGGTGTCAGGCGATAAGGCCGGAACCAGCGTCATCAGCAGTGCAAACATGGCCACCGTAAACGTTGGTCCACAAAGCACAATGGTCTTGCAGCAGTAAAAGCGTTACTCACAGGCTCTTTTGAAACTCGGCTATCTCCTGCTAGCCTTTAGCTACATCCTCAGTCATTTCGATGTCTGAGTGCGAGAGCCCAACGAAAGTTGGGCTCTCTGCTTTTTACCAAGATTCTGGTTTCTTAAATTTCCCAATCGCGTCTTTTATTTCAATTGGGAACTGTGAGCTCTCAAGTAAACCTTCGCGAATCTTTCTAACAATCGGTAAACCAATACTTAGCAATTCGTTTGCAGGCTCTGGAGATGTCAGTACAAGCCCGAGCAAGGCGTTAGTTTCAGCACTCAACTTCTTCAGTGGTCCTACTTGATCCGAATCATTAGTCACGATTAAGTAGGCATCAGCTCGTTCTTTAAGCACGTCGAAGACAAGATTGGTAGCTAGATTTACATCTGAACCTTTTTCTTGTTGTACTCTAACGCGTCGTTTAATTGGCTGCCCGAATTCGTCATATTCCCATGGAGCTACCGGCATCATCTTGTCTTGGTTTTGAAATTTGCCATAATGAATTTTAATTCTCGAGTCGGTCTCAAGAGCCCGTATATATGTGTTTTGTTTTATGTGAGCTGACTTATCGTGTGGTTTAGGCGTAATACGCGCAGTGAAGTATTTAATCTGTTTGATTTCATACTCTTGAAGCAAACTATCAAGAAATTTTGGTAAGTCGAGCCACTTATAGGGGGTATTAATGAGCGCCCGCCTGTATAAATTGAAGCCGTCTACATAGATAATTGCACTCGGCTTAATCATGAAAGTTAAGGTATATCGCTATAGGCAAACAAAATTGCCATCGGCGTGAGCATGTGGGCAACTTTCTTACCGAGCCGCCTTCGGGAATCGAACCCGAGGCCTTCGCTTTACGAGAGCGACGCTCTACCGACTGAGCTAAGGCGGCGGAACTAAGATAAAGCTTTTCGCGTTACGCGAAAAATTAATCTAGACGAACAACTCCGTTAGGTGTCATTAAATGCACTGCAACAATCCCTGACTCACCATCGTTTGTTGAGGGGTTAACAAACTCAATGTCTGCGCCGCTCAAGCCATCGAGAATTTCTGTTTTAAACCATGAGTCTGCTAATTGATCAGGATCGGCAATCGTAATTTTCTCAATTGCAGCGACTGCTTTTCCATCTTGTGATGGATGATCAGCGGTTAGCCATTGAATAAAAAATGGGAGTTCACGAGAATCACTAATCTCATTAACACCAATTTGCTTCCATTTAAGATCGGTACCATCGGGACGTGTGCGGTGACCTTCGATTGCGCTGCGTCCAAACTTCTCTTCAATCTTTGAAATATTGTCAGTTGCAAAAACCCAGGTTAGCCAACCGCCACCTTCTTGTGATTTCTTGCTAACAGCTTTACCCCAAGGGGTTTGCTCTGTTGCAGGGTGATCTAGTGGGCAGACAACTTCAATGTATTGACCGTTTTGCAATGGCATTGTGAAGTTGCGAGTACCAAAGCGTGGGTGAACGCCGCCATCAACAAAGGTGCTACCAAGGCGCGAACCTAAACGCTGGACTGTGTCGGCTAATTGATCGTGCGACGTTACATATGAGACGTGGTCTAAGCGCATAGGTAAATCTTGCCCTATCAAAAGGGGTGCTCTTTACCATCGGGACTGGCGTAGTTAGTGGGTACAGACCAGGTTTTTAGCGGGGGCTTTGCCCGTAATCAGGTAGGCATCAACGGCTGCATCAGTGCAGGTCGAGCCCCGGCCATAGCCCGTATGGCCCTCGCCTTTGAGCGTTATTAAACGTGAACCCACAATGTAATTAGATAGAGCTTTAGCCCAGGCATATGGAGTGGCGGGGTCTTGAGTGGTGCCGATTATTAGAACTGGGGTCGCTGTCTTTTCAATTCTCACCGTATTTTGATCGGTGCTCATCGGAATATTTAAGACCTCATTGATTGAATTGCAAACGACTCCGCTGAAAGCAACGTATGGGCCAAATACTGGCGCAGCTGCTGCAAAATCAGCCGCATGAGTTTGGACACCTTCGTTGCTGCGAGTTTGATACCAATCTAAACAATCGATAACAATATTGGCATCATTTTGATTATCCATATATGTGCCATCTAGATTACGGCCACTATATGCGTCGGCAAGTTTAAGAAAAGTTGTACCGTCGCCATTGTTGGCTTCTTCAAATGCTGTGCGCAGCATCGGCCAACCGACTTGATTGTCATACAGCGCTGATGCTGCACCAGTCACAACAAGTGATTGTGTTACTGGGCGATCCGGTGACTCTTGTGAAGTTAATGGAGCTTGTGCAAGTGAGGTGAAGAAATCAGCAAAGAATTGGGCGTCGGCGGTCTTTGGTAATGGGCATGAAGTTCTGCGCAAACAATCGGCAGTGAAATTGGCCAACGCTTTATCAAAGGCTTGTGCTTGAACTAAATTTTGTTGGTATACGTCCAACGTTGGATCTATTGCGCCATCTAAAACAAAACGCCCTACTGTTGTTGGAAACTGCTGCGCATATTTTGTTCCAAGATATGTACCGTAAGAAAAGCCCATGTAATTCAACTGTGAATCACCAAGAGCGATTCGTAGCTGCTCCATATCTCTGGCGGTATTTTCAGTTGTAAAACTGGCTAGGTAATTTGTCTTAGCAACACAGTTTGCAGCGAAAGTTTGAGCATCATTAACCAAAGTGTTGAACTCATCCTGGTTGTCAGGCTTGGAATCACCAGAAAATGAGGCATCTTGCTGGGCATCGTCTAAACAGTGAATGGGGCTGCTTTTACCTATACCGCGGGGGTCAAAGCCCACAATGTCATATCTATCAAGCACGTCGGGGTCGATTACGTATTGGGCGTTAAGGGCGTATTCGATGCCGCTGACCCCGGGACCACCAGGGTTAACAACTAATGAGCCAAGGCGATCGTGCTGATTAGCATCGCGAAAACGAATTACCGCCATGTCAAAAGTACCTATGGACGCATCCTGATAATCGATTGGCAGAGTCATTGTGGCGCACTGAAAATACTTTTCGCATTTGTGCCAGTCAAGGGTGGATGAATCATTGGTTGCCATTGGAAATGGTTTGCTGGCCGTTTGGGCGCAGCCTGTAAGGATCAATAAAAGAGAAATGAGGACGGCTAACTTGCCGTTAGTTCTTAGCGAGCTAATACGCACATTAAAGCTTCAATAGTTAACAGGGGTGCAGCGTTGTGACCCAAATTTGTACGAGCAGCCATGATGGCATTTATTTTATTTATCGTTGTGTGCGGTTTGGTGTTATGAGCATGTGTCGTGATTTGGTGCTCTAACTCTTTATTGATTAACGAATCAGTGGCACCTGATTGCACCATCATGACATCGCGATAAAAAGTTGCAATATCTAAAAGCGCAGCATCTAAACCATCGCGCACCATTCGAGTACTGCGAGTCTTTTGCTCTTTCTCTAACTCCTTGATTGCTTTACTTCCGCCCGTAGCCATTCCGCGACCAGTTGCACCTTTGCCGTAAGCAAGTGCTAAATCATCAATCTCGATTTGATTGCGCTCTTCGGCAGCTTCTTGTGCTTGATTAGTTGCAAGATCAACGAGTGTTTGTGCGGCGGCAAAGGCCGATGAGATTCCGTTGAGTGTCAACGGTAACTTCATAATCGTGGTGCGTGTGTTGCGAACGGATTCGTTGTTAGCTAAATATCGTGCACGCCCAATATGGCCCTGGCTTACTCTGGCGGCAAAGTCAGCCATCTGCGGGCTTATTCCATCGCGATTTTGTAGTACTTGGGCAACGGCTGTCGTTGATGGCGTCACCAGTTGTAAGTGGCGGCATCGGCTGCGGATAGTTGGCAAAACATCGTGCAAGGTTGGCGCACACAACAACCACACCGTGCGATTGCCGGGCTCTTCAATCGCCTTCAATAGAGCATTGGCGGCAGATTCAGTTAAGCGATCAGCATCTTCCATAACCACTACTCGCCAGCCACCCATGGATGGTGCCCAAGCAACCCGCGCTAGAAGTTCGCGAACTTCATCAATCTTGATTGATAAGCCTTCGGTACGAATAATCTCTACATCTGGATGTGCGCCATTAGCTGTGCTCTTGCAGGCATTACATGTGCCGCAGCCATTGTTGGGGCAGACCAAAGCTTGGGCAAATGCAATTGCTGCACTTGATCGCCCACTACCCGGAGGGCCGGTGAAGACCCAGGCGTGAGTCATGCTTTGGCTGGTTGATTCAGCCACAGCGTTTTTAATTATTTCAACTACGTGTTCTTGGCCAACTAAGTTGTCGAACACGCTCACTTCTTGGGCGCCGTTTTCTTCTTCGCTGGTGATTTCTTAGTCGCGTTCTTAACGGCCTTAGTGGCACTAGCCGATGTTTTCGCAGCTGTTGATCGCACAGCTTTTTCAACTGCGCGAATCGGGCGCAGCAACAAATTACCTTTATCTTCACGAGCATTGCGCTTGAGGCCTGAGATTTCGCTGACGCGTTCAATAATGTCGGCATGAATATCATCAATACTTTGATTGCCATCGATAATGATGTAACGCTCGGGGTCTAGTAATGAAATCTGTAAGAACTCTTGGCGCACGCGTTCGTGGAAAGCTAATGGCTGTGCTTCTAAGCGGTCTTTGCTCTTTAAGCGCCCAAGGCCAATTTCCGCAGGTAAATCAATGACAATTGTTAGCGTTGGAAACAGTGACTCAGTAGCCCAACGCGAAATCCGTGCAACTTCACCTGGCTCTAAAACGCGCCCGGCACCTTGGTATGCAATGGATGAATCAAAGTAGCGATCACTAATCACGACATCGCCAGCAGCCAGTGCCGGACGAATCACGCCGAAAACATGGTGAGCGCGATCGGCGGCATACAACAACGCTTCAGCACGTGGGCTGATTTCTCCCGTTGAATGCGACAGCAAAATCTTTCGAATCTCAATACCTAAATCACTACCACCAGGTTCGCGCGAAAGAACAACAGTCTCACCTTCTTGCTCTAACCACGCTTTAAGAAGTTTGGACTGCGTTGACTTACCTGTACCTTCGCCGCCCTCAAAGACAATAAAAATTCCCTTAGTTGGTGCACCCGTGATACTGCCTAGCTCGCCCTTAATCGCATTAGCAATATCTGACCATAAAGAAACATTTGGGCGATCTTTCATCTGCTGATATGAAATTGCGCCAATGAACGTTGCAATCAAACCGGCGATCAAAATCGTTACCGATGCACCGTTATAGCTGACCTGTGTATTTTGAAATTTAAACGTGTGTTGGCCAACGGCGGCGGCGATCAATGGCGCAATCGCAAGCACGCCAACTAAAACCACGCGAATCAAACTTTGAACGAAGGCAAATGTACGTCCGCGAACTTCATCG
>CAIXPV010000026.1 GCA_903921405.1 uncultured Actinomycetes bacterium | reverse complement strand
AATGGAGAAAATTCTGGCTGGTTTAAAACTTATCGCGCCGGCACTTCATAATGATGCGTTGGAGATTAGCGCGCAAGCGATTATGACTACAGATACCGTTTCAAAGATAGCAACGTATAATTCCCATGGCGCCGAAATGAGTGGAATTGCAAAAGGTGCAGGAATGTTAGCGCCAGCTTTGGCAACGATGTTATCTGTTGTCATGACTGATGGCGTTGTGAGTAAGAATGCTCAAGAAATCTTTAGCCGATGCATAGATCGTACTTTTAATCGGATCGATTCAGATGGCTGTACTTCAACAAATGACACTGTATTGCTGATGGCCTCTGGTGCAACCGGTGTAACTCTATGTGATGCAGTCTTAGAAGAAATGTTGATGAATGTGTGTGGATCTCTAGCAAGCCAGTTGATAGCCGATGCTGAGGGATCAACTAAGACTGTTTCAATAAATGTTCTCAATGCGCATAGCGAAAGAGATGCTGTAGAAATTGGCAGAGCATGCGCACGAAATAATCTCCTCAAAGCAGCAATTTTCGGTGGAGACCCTAATTGGGGAAGAGTGTTAGCTGCGGCGGGAACCGCCGATGCCGCGATGGATCCGCAAACCATCGACGTAACCCTTAACGGAGTTAAAGTCTGTAAAGATAGCGCTCCTTTTGGCGATAAGAACACAGTTGATTTTACCAATCGTCTTGTAGTTATAGAGATAGATATGAAAGTAGGTCTATCGTCGGCAACAATATTGACTAATGATTTATCACATGACTATGTGCACGAGAATTCCGCATACTCAACATGATCGTCGTAAAGTTCGGCGGTCATGCCATGAAGGATGAAAACGGTAACTTTTCAGCGGCAATACTGGCTGCGAAGGCAACTGGCGAGCAGGTTGTTGTAGTTCACGGCGGGGGACCGCAGATAGATGCCGCACTTAGTGCTGCTGGAATTACAAGTGAATTCGTCGGCGGCTTTCGCGTCACGACTCCTGAGATATTTGCAGTCGTCGAAAATGTACTATGTAACGAAGTTGGTCCCGAAGTCGCTCGAGTGTTGTCCAATAGTGGCACGGCGGCTCGAGCAATCTCCGGGCGCACGCTCCCGACTCTAGTATCAGTAAAAAAGTCTCTTCTGGTAGATGGTTCAACTGCGGACTTAGGTTTTGTGGGCGATGTTGTTGAAGTAAATACACAGGAGATAAAGAGTGTTCTAAACGAGGGATTGGTTCCAGTTATTTCACCAGTATCTGCTGAACGAAATAGCGCTTTAGGACTAAACGTTAATGCCGATCTTGCAGCCGCCGCCATAGCGGGAGCTTTGGATGCGAGCGTATTAGTGATCATGACCGATGTACCTGGAATTTACAGAAATTGGCCTGATAAAGATTCGATAATCGATCGTATTTCGGCGAAGGAGTTAGAGGATATGAAATCAAGCTTTGTAGGTGGCATGGCACCGAAAGTGCAGGCAGTGCTAGATGCGATATCTCAAGGAGCAAACGCGGTGAGAATCATTGATGGAACTGACCCTATTGGTTTTCAATCTGCACTAGCCGGACATGGTGGAACGTTGGTAGTCGCATGAAAAATCAAGATTACTTAGATCGCTGGACTAGTTCAATCCAGAATAATTACGGCACGCCTTCGATTACCCTCGTAAAGGGCAAAGGTTTAGTCGTTGAAGATGCTGAAGGCAAAAAGTATCTAGATTTTCTTGGTGGAATCGCAACAAATGTTTTAGGACATGCCCACCCAGCAGTTGTTCGCGCCGTCACCCACCAAATCAATACCTTGGGCCATGTGAGCAATTTCTATGCCCACCCACATGTTGTCGAGTTAGCTGAAAAGCTCAAGAGTTTTACTGGTGATGCTGATGCCAAAGTTTTCTTTGCACAATCTGGCGCCGAAGCTAATGAAGCTGCGCTCAAACTTTCACGGCGCACCGGTCGCTCTCGCATTGTTGCCGCCCAAGGTGCCTTTCATGGCCGCACTATGGGTGCCTTGTCGTTAACTGGTCAACCGTCAAAGCGTGAGCCTTTTTTACCTCTGCTTAAGGGAGTTAAACATGTGCCTTACGGAGATATTGAATCGATGCGTCGAGCAGTAAATAAGAAAACTGCAATGGTAATTATTGAACCAATCATGGGAGAGGCCGGGGTAATTGTTCCACCAGCCGGATACCTCCAAGGTGTACGTGAGATTTGTGATGCAACTGGTGCATTGATGGTTATGGATTGTGTGCAGACTGGAATGGGTCGTACAGGAGATTGGTTTGGTTATGAATATTCAGGAATAACACCTGATGTGATCACACTTGCTAAAGGCCTAGGTGGGGGTTTACCACTTGGCGCCATGATCGCACTTGGAGCATCGGCCTATTTATTTCAAGCCGGAGACCATGGCTCAACTTTCGGTGGTAATCCAGTTACAACGGCCGCAGCCCTTGCTGTCATTAAAGTAATCGAAAAAGATAGTTTGATGGTTGCCGCTGTATTACATGGAAATCATTTGCTTCAAGAGGTTGCACTTATTTCCGGAGTCAAGGAAGTGCGTGGCGCGGGCCTATTAATTGGTATCGAATTTGACTCTGATATCGCCCAACAAGTGTCGACGAAGATGCTTGATGCAGGAGTTCTGGTTAATGCAGCGACAGCTAATACTCTGCGCATCGCACCAGCTCTTAATGTTTCAACTGCACAGATTACGAAATTTATCTTAATTCTGGGAAAGGTACTCAGCGATGTCGAATAACTCAACAAGTGTTACTGCGCGCAGAGCGCGAGCCATAGCTCTTATCGAATCCGGTCTAGTGCATTCACAATCGGATTTAGTTGCTCTACTTAAGAAATCTGGCTTTCCTGTCACTCAAGCAACTGCAAGTCGCGACTTGGAGGAGATCGGCGCTGTTCGCGGACGATCAAAAAGCGGAGAATCTATGTATCAAATTCAGGATAGCTCCGATGATGCCCTTTCCAGAATTACTCCATTGCCATCACGGTTGATTCTCTCCGTTGATCACAGCGCAAATCTTGCCGTCATTCATACTCCGCCTGGGGCTGCTCAGTTTTTAGCTAGCTCGCTCGATCACGCCGGACTTACTGGAGTTATTGGAACCATTGCAGGAGACGACACGATTATTCTTGTATCCAAGAAAGCCACTGGAGGAGCTCAATTAGCGAAAGAATTACTGACTTACGCAGGATCTAACGTGGGGAAGAAGTAAATGGCACTCTGGGGTGGACGTTTTACAGAAGGTACGGCAGAGACGGTATTTGCCCTATCGCGCAGTGTTCATTTTGATTGGCGTCTTGCTCCGTATGACCTTCGATCCTCTTTAGCCCATCTTTTAACTCTGGAGACCAGCGGACTTATTGAAAAAAGTGATGCCGCCGCTATCAGAGGCGCCCTCAAGGAGCTATCAGTTCAGGTTCAGAGTGGAGCATTTGTGGCCAGTGATGGCGATGAAGATGTACATAGCGCCTTAGAGCGTGGGCTTAATGAAAAATTGGGAGTTTTGGGAGGGGCACTGCGAGCAGGTCGTTCTAGAAATGATCAAGTCACGACGGATCTTCGACTTTTTTCCATCGATCACATGCTTGAAATTGCACGGCAGATAACGTTGTTGCAGATTGCAATTTTGGAGAAAGCAGGGGAGTACGTCAATGACAGCGCTCCAGGGTTCACTCATATTCAACATGCACAACCAGTTTCATTTGGTCATGAGTTAGCAAAGCATGCACAAGCATTTGCCCGTGATTTAGATCGAATTAATGATTGGCTAGCACGTACATCGGTGAGCTCATTGGGCGCAGGCGCACTTGCCGGCTCATCGTTGCCCCTTGATCCTGAGGCAACTGCGAACGAGTTAGGTTTCAATTCGGTCTTCGCAAATAGTATTGATGCCGTCAGTGACCGTGACTATGTCGCTGAAGCTTTGTTTATATTTGCACTTATTGGCGTACACCTCTCACGTATTGGAGAAGAGTGGAGTCTGTGGGCATCCACCGAATTCGCGTGGGCCAAAGTTTCAGATGCATATTCAACTGGATCATCGATAATGCCTCAGAAAAAGAATCCAGATATGGCCGAATTAGCACGTGGAAAATCTGGTCGTCTCATCGGAAATTTAGTCTCAGTTCTAACGATGCTCAAAGCTTTGCCATTTGCATATAATCGCGATTTGCAAGAAGACAAGGAGCCACTTTTCGACAGTATTGATACGTTGTTGCTTGTTCTTCCAGCGGTAACAGGAATGATTGCAACAACAGATTTTGATCGCGATAAAATGGCGCTAGCTGCCCCTTTGGGATATTCATTGGCCACTGAGATTGCCGATTATCTAGTGGTGAAAAAGATTCCATTCGCCCAAGCCCATGAAGCGGCCGGAAAGTGCGTAGCTCTCTGTGAGGTAGATGGCAGACAGCTTCACCAACTGACCGATGTCGAGTTAACAGGAGTGCACCCAGCATTAGATGCGGGTGTGCGATCTGTATTAACTGTGCACGGCGCTTTGAACTCACGAACCACTCATGGTGGTACCGCTCCAGTCTTAGTTGCCGAACAAATCAATGTAGCTCTAAAAAACAACTCAGCTTCGATGGCGCAAATTACAAGCGCCCAGGCCCGCTTTTCCGAGATGATGAGCGCATGAACCTCATAGAAGACCTACGTTGGCGTGGACTTGTTGCTCAATCAACTGATGAGGCGGCACTTCTTGAATCACTCAAGAAGCCAGTCACCCTCTACATCGGATTCGATCCAACGGCACCTTCACTTCATGTTGGCAATCTCGTCGTCTTATTAGTTCTACGTCGCTTTCAATTAGCCGGGCACAACCCCATTGCTTTAGTAGGAGGCGCTACAGGTTTGGTGGGAGATCCCAGTGGGCGCAATGATGAACGAACTCTTAACAGCAGCGAAGTTGTTGAAGAGTGGGTATCGCGAATTCGCAAACAGGTATCTGTATTTCTAGACTTTGATACCACGACTAATCCAGCGGTGGTTGTAAACAATTTAGATTGGACTGCGCCACTTAGTGCGATTGAATTCTTACGCGATATTGGAAAGCATTTTTCGGTCAATCAAATGCTAGCTAAGGATTCTGTATCTAGTAGATTAGAAGCTGGTGGCATTTCCTACACAGAGTTCTCATACCAAGTCTTACAGTCCTATGACTACTTAGAATTATTTCGCAGAAATAACTGCACACTTCAACTAGGTGGATCAGATCAGTGGGGAAATATAGTTGCTGGTTTGGATTTAATTCGTCGAGTCGAACAGGGGAGTGCCCATGCACTCACGGTTCCTCTTCTTGCAAAGGCTGATGGAACTAAGTTCGGCAAAACAGCGGGCGGATCAGTATGGCTAGATCCGGAGATGACTTCACCTTATGCATTTTTTCAGTACTGGCTAAACACCGAAGATCGTGATGTAGTTAATTTCCTAAAAGTTTTTTCTTTCTTAACTCACTCTGAAATCGATGCTCTTGAAACTGCACACAACGCTAATCCTGGCTTACGTGAAGCGCATCGCGCACTTGCTCGTGAGTTAACAACTTTGGTTCATGGTGCCGACACGACTGTTCGTGTTGAAGCCGCTGCACGAGCTTTATTTGGACAAGGTGAACTGAGCGAACTTGATGAACACACTCTTACTGGGGCCTTAGCTGAACTTCCACGAACTATTATTTCAAAAGATTCACAGATTCCAACGTGGGTTGATCTCTTAGCAGCAACTGGAGTAGTGGAGTCGAAATCAGCTGCGCGCCGCATCGTTAAAGAAGGTGGCGCATATCTCAATAACGTGAAGATCTCAGGGGAGGACTTCGCGCCTTCAAAATCTGACTTTTTATGCGGCAAATATGCGGTTTTGCGCAAAGGCAAGCGCGATCTTGCCTGCGTCGAATTAGCCTAGTTCTGCTGAATCGGCTCTAAAAGCCTAGCGGGCTAGTGTTTTTGCCACTCTGTCAGAAGTCACTTTTCCTCGATTAGGCCGATTTGACCCTCCATGCCCCCGGGGTTATAGTTACGCTCTTGCTGTGAAACGGACGATTTAGGCCGAACAGCATCGATCCTCACTTCTAGTGCTGATATAGCCCGGTTTGACCGTGCCCGTATCTATGGACGAGGTTTGGCGGTCTGCCCTGAAAAACGGAAAGAGATTTCCGCAGAACCAGTGCGCATCCGTACCTTGAGAACTCAACAGCGTGCCATAAGTCAATGCAATATATGCCATCAAGTGGCTCTATTTGACATGCTTTCAATAGCGCAAAGTCAGTGTTTTACACTTACTTTTTGATAATACCCACGGCAGAAGAAATACTTCAATCGGTATGACCGTTAAAAGTTATACCCGTTGATTTCCTTT
>CAIXPV010000025.1 GCA_903921405.1 uncultured Actinomycetes bacterium | reverse complement strand
CTCATTTCGGCGCCATGGGAATTATACGTTGCTATCTTTGAAACGGTATCTGTAGTCATAATCGCTTGCGCGCTAATCTCCAACGCATCATTATGAAGTGCCGGCGCGATAAGTTTTAAACCAGCCAGAATTTTCTCCATTGGTAACAGTTCGCCAATTAACCCAGTCGAACAGACGATGACCTCGCCTGAAGAGATAGACAAAAGCTCACCTACGGACTCTGCAGTCGTATGGGTATCGGCAAAGCCCTGAGGGCCGGTACATGCATTGGCACCACCAGAATTAAGAACAGCGGCTCGAACAATTCCGCCTTGTGCCACTTGGCGCGACCACATCACGGGAGCAGCGGCTACCTTATTTGTTGTAAAAACAGCGGCACAGTCGAAGAGGGGGCCTTGATTTTCAATCACTGTTAAATCAAGTGCGCCGCTACTTTTGAGCCCAGCAGCTACAGCCCCGGCTCGAAAACCCAAGGGAAGTCTCATACTCCAAGGCCATCAACAGAGAGTCCTGCGCCTTCATGAAATCCACACATTAAATTAGCATTCTGAATCCCTTGACCGGCAGCGCCCTTACCTAGATTGTCGATTGCAACACTGATAATTAAACGATTTGAGTGTTCGTCCACTGCTACCTGAATGTGCACTTTATTGCTTCCGGTTAGTGAAGCCGTTTTAGGCATCTGCCCGATAGGCAAGACATCCACAAAGTACTCATCCTTGTACGCTTTGGTAAAAAGGGCATGCACTGATTCCGTGGTTGTAGCGATATTTAGTTTTGCTGTAATTGTTGAAAGAATTCCTCTTGGCATTGGCGCAAGAATCGGAGTAAAAGAAATGGTGGCCTTCTTTCCAGCAACCGCAGATATCGCTTGTTCAATCTCAGGCGTGTGCTGATGCACTCCCCCGAACTTATAAGAGGTGAGGGAGCCCATCACCTCGCTGCCGATCAGATTAATTGTTGCGCTCCTACCTGCCCCAGTTGTACCTGAGGCAGCAACAACCACGATGTCACTGATATCAATCAAATCAACTGCAGGTGCTATTCCTAAAGAAATGGATGTCGCATAACACCCTGGATTTGCAACTCTGGACTGCTGGGTGATGGCTTCGCGTTGGCCATTACATAGTTCAGGCAGTCCATACACCCAGGCTCCGGCGTAATTGCCTCCATAATATTTCTCCCACTGCTTGGAATCTTCTAATCTAAAATCTGCACCGAGATCGACAATTTTCACTTCTGCAGGAATTGTGGCAATTAATGCGGCGGATTCACCGTGTGGAAGAGCTAAAAAGACTAATTCGACAGACGAGAAATCTATTGTTTCTACTGCCACGAAGGAGATTCCTGCGTAGCTGTGCAGTTGCGGATGAACAGAGGTTATTAACTGGCCAGCATTTGTGTGTGCACTCACATAAACAACATGAAAATGTGGGTGGACCGCTAATAAACGAAGGAGCTCTCCCCCTGCATAACCACTGCCACCAATGACCGCTGTTCTCATGAGGCTAGGTTAGCCTATCATCTATAAATATGCAACTGCATGCATATTTATGCGGTTCGAACTACCGCCCCACATCTGGCACTAGCCACAGCTGTAGCCGCTTCTCGCATTGCTGAGACTTCATCACCAGTGAGCGTCCGGTCAATGGCTCTAAAAACTAGAGTGAAGGCGAGTGAAACCTTGCCGTCACCGATCTTGTCGTAGCGATCAAAGAGTGTGATCGACTCGAGCAAATCACCAGCACCTTCTCGTAGCGCCGCAGTCACATCAGCCGCCTTTACCGTCGAATCAACAATAAGTGCAACATCTTGAACGGCAGCTGGCATGGTTCCCACGGTAGTTGGATTTACTAACACCGAATCTGGAAGGGCGCTGAGAGCAACAGCGAATGCAACTGATCTCTCGGGCAGTCCGTACGCAGCGACAATGCGTGGATGGAGCTCGCCAGCATGTGCAACGGCCTTGCCATTGACGATTAACTCCGCGCATCGCCCTGGATGCCATGGCGCAAAATCTGACCGACCAACTGTCCATTCAACGTTACACAGAGAAAGAATATCTTGGGCATAAGCGATCGCATCTTGCCAGTTGTATGCACGAGATTTGCCTTGCCAATTTTCATTCTCGAGTTTGCCAACGAGTAATCCTGCTACGTGGTACCCCTGGTTAGGGACACTTGCAAAAATCGCTTCAATAACCTTTTGCTCAGGCCGTTTTGATAAATCCGGAGAAATCGCAGTCTCTAACTTCTGTGAACTTCTAAAGATGGAGCCCATTTCAAATATCGCGAAATCTTTCGCGCCGCGGCTTATATTGCGTGCGGCAACTTCAATCAAACCTGGAACAAGGTGCACTCTCATCAGAGGAAACTCTTCTGACATTGGATTAGCTAACTTATATGTTGCAGCGCGTTCGCCTACAAAACCCATCGAATCAATCGTGGATTGATTAGTGAAGGGAAAACTCTGAACCTCAGCTAAGCCTCTGCTTGCAAGCATCGAGGCAACCGCGCGACGGCGTTTTTGTGTAGAAGTAAGCGAAGCGTGCAATGGTCGAGGTGGCAAGATTGAAGGAATTTTGTCGTAACCAACCATGCGGGCTACTTCTTCTGAAAAATCAGCTGCAGTCAATAAGTCAGGGCGCCATGATGGAGGTTTAATATCAAAGGTATTTTCATCAACGTCGCATCCAATAGTTCGTAAAACTTGAACTATCTGTGCAGTCGGAATATCGAAGCCCAGAATTCTGCTGATATACCCAGCATCAATGCGCACGGTGGACGGAAATATTGGCTTACCTGCTACGACGGTCGCGACGTGCTGAGCGCTGCTATGTGCGGTCAAAAGTTGAACAAATCGAGCAGATGCATACTGGGCAAGTGAGGGATCTACGCTGCGTTCTAAGCGACGTGATGCTTCTGAAGACAACTTGTGGCGACGAGAGTTCTTTGCGATACATATGGGATCGAAACGAACTGCTTCAAGTGCGATGTCCGTAGTCGTCTCGGTAATTTCAGAGAATGCTCCTCCCATAGTTCCGGCAAGAGCAAGTGGCTGATCATCATCTGCGACCATTAAATCATCGGGATCTAACTGCCGTACTTGGCCATCTAATGTCGTAAAAGAGGTCGCCTTGCCAGCACGCCTAATTGTTAATCCACCTTTGATTGTTGATCTATCAAAAGCATGCAAAGGCTGACCTAGTTCGAGCATGACATAGTTTGTAACATCGACTACGAGGGAAATTGAACGCATCCCCATTTTTTCGATTCGACGTCTCATCCACATGGGTGTCGTTGCCGTTGGATCAAAATTAGAGAGAGTGCGTAGATAGAAAACAGATGCCGTTGATGGATCAGCAATTGTTGCGCTGACCCCTGTTCCGGTCTCCTTAAAAGTTAGCTCCTTAAGCGATTCGATTGGATCTCTGAAGGGCAAATCTAAAGAGCCAGCAACTTCGCGCGCAATACCGCGAATGCTGAGTGCGTATCCACGATCTGGATTAACTGCAACATCAAAAATGGTGTCATTTATTTGAAGTCCTGCAATTGCATCAGCACCGATTTCAACGCTGTCGTGGGCAAAAACCATAATCCCCGCATGCTCGTCACTGATTCCAAGTTCACGTGCAGAGCAAATCATTCCATTTGATGTCTTGCCATAGGTTTCACGTGCGCCAATTTCAAAATTTCCTGGAAGAACAGCACCAGGAAGTGCTGCTACGACTAAGTCCCCAACAGCAAAGTTAGTTGCTCCGCAAATTACATATCGTGTCTGCACTTCACCGCAATCGATTCCAACATATCGAATCGGCTTCTTGAACTCTGTGATCTCTTCGATTGAAATAACTCTTGCAAACTGCAGCGGACCAGTTAGATCCGAACCTTGACGTATTATCTCTTCGACTTCAAAGCCCACACGGATGAGACCATCAGAAATTTGATCAACTGTGATGGAATCAGGGATATCCACAAACTCTTTTATCCACGATAACGGAGCGCGCATTACAGGCCTACCCCGAACTGGCGAGTGAAACGTAAATCTCCTTCGACAATGTCATGCATATCTGTTATTCCATGGCGAACCATAAGCGTGCGCTCTAGCCCCATTCCGAAAGCGAAGCCGCTGTATTGATCAGTATCGATTCCGCATGTTGCAAGAACCTTTGGATTGACCATTCCACAACCGCCCCATTCGATCCAACGATTATTGAAAAAGATATCTACTTCAGCACTTGGTTCCGTGAATGGAAAAAACGATGGACGAAGTCTGGTTGTCACATTCGGACCAAACATGTGGCGGGCGAAGTTGTCCAAAGTTCCTTTAAGGTGCGCCATCGTGATGCCTTTGTCAATCACTAAACCTTCAACTTGATGAAATACCGGGCTGTGGGTTGCATCGAGTTCATCGGCACGGAAAGTGCGCCCCGGACAAATCACATAGATCGGTGGAGTTTGGGTCAACATGGTGCGGATCTGTACAGGCGAAGTATGCGTACGTAAGACCATTCCCGATTCAATCGGTTCAATAAAGAACGTGTCTTGCATAGTTCGAGCTGGATGATCTGCAGGAATGTTGAGCGCATCAAAGTTGAGCCAGCCAGATTCAAGTTCAGGGCCTTCTTCAACGGCAAAACCCTGTTCAATAAAGAAATCCGATACTTCATTTTTAATAATCGAAATTGGATGCAACCCTCCGCGATGTGCGCGGTTAACTGGCAACGTGATATCTACAACTTCTTCCAGTAGGACTTTACGATCACGTTCGGCCTCTAACAGATTTGTTGCGACGGCTAGTGCATCTGCAACTGCAGCTTTTGCCTCACCGATTAATTTTCCAAAACTCGCCTTGTCCTCGGCCGAGAGTGCACCCAAACCGCGTGAGGCTAGTGCTATTGGCGATTTATCTCCTGAGTGGGCAAGGCGGGCTGTTTTTAGTGAATCTAAATCTGTTGCCTTTAAGAAAGCTGCGCGGGCATCATCCACCCATGTAGTTATCTCTGAAGCTTGCATGGGCGTGAGTCTATCGGGTGCAACTTTAGGAAGCCTGCATATTTGCAAGGTGATACATAACAATCGATGCCGCCGCCGAAAGATTAAGGCTCTCTGCATCACCTGGCATCGGGATATTGACTAACGTGATCCCCGCACTCAATTGAGCAGTTGAGAGTCCGCGTGCTTCATTTCCAAATATGGCGACCGTATCCCCTACTACTGCTAAATCGTCCAATGATTGAGAGCCCTGGGCTGCTAATGAAAAGCAGGTAAGTTCTGAGCGCGAGAGTAAATCCGAGAGCGCAACTCCCTCAAATACGGGTATATGCCAAAGAGAGCCCGCGGTACTTCGTACAACTTTTGGTGAATACATATCAACGCTTCCGGGTGATGTAAGTACTGCATCCATTCCAAAGGCATCGGCAGAACGAAGAATTGTTCCAGCATTTCCTGGATCTTGGACTTCAGATAGGTAAATAAACTTTCGGTGACCATTGAGTGTTATTGACTCAAATTTCCTTTGTGGAATTGAACAGATAGCCAGGATTCCCTGTGGAGTAATGGTCTCACTCATGGATTTCATAACATCTTCACTGACATCGTAGGTTTTGATTAACGATAAATCAGTAATCTCATCTAACTTTACGCGCGCCGATGCGGTTAAATAGAGTGACTCAATTCGTGGGCCATCTTTTGAAACAATAGCCTCGCGAAAACACTGTAATCCTTCGGCAACAAACTCGGCGTGGGCTTTGCGCTCTTTAGTACCTCGAGATGAAATAAGAGCCTTAACCCGCGCAACATGTGGCGAGTTAAGACTCTCAATCATGTGAAGAGTTATGCAGAGATGAGGCTCTTACGAGCAACATCTACAAGTGTCTTAAATGTTGCAGGGTCATTAGTTGCTAGTTCAGAAAGTACGCGACGATCAACTTCAACTCCAGCGGCCTTGAGGCCCTGTATGAAGCGGTTGTACGTTAACCCGTGTGCACGGCAGCCAGCATTGATGCGCTGAATCCATAGTCGACGGAAATCGCCTTTCTTGTCTTTACGGTCGTTGAATGCATAGACCATTGAGTGCGTGACTTGCTCTTTTGCCTTTGTGAAAAGGCGTGAGCGTTGTCCGCGGTAACCGCTAGCACGCTCTAAAGTTGTACGACGCTTCTTAGCTGCATGAACTCCACGTTTTACTCTCATTTAATCCACGGTCCTTACTTCAAGCCAAGCATGCGCTTGGCTGTCATTGTTACGGTTGGCTTTGCTGACTGCTCTGTCGAAAGACGACGAGTAACTCGAGAAGACTTGCGCTCAAGTAAGTGGCGCTTTCCTGCGCGCTCGTGCATGATCTTTCCAGTTCCTGTAACGCGAAAAGTCTTCTTCGCGCCACTGTGGGTCTTCATCTTTGGCATCTTTATGCTCCATCCATTGTCTCTGCTGCAGCGACGGCTTTCGCCTTGCGTGCAGCTTTTGCTTCAGCAACCGCTTCGGTCTTCTTCTTTGTTGGGCCTAAAACCATTGTCATATTTCGTCCCTCTTGTTTAGGGGCGAACTCTACGAATCCAAACTCTGCAATATCTTCTGCAAGACGCTGCAACATTTTGTATCCGAGCTCTGGACGCGTTTGCTCACGACCTCGAAACTTCATTGTCACCTTTACCTTGTCGCCACCTTTTAAAAACTTTTCAACTTGCGACCGCTTGGTCTCATAGTCGTGAGTCTCAATCTTTGGCGTCAAACGCACTTCCTTCACCACGATGTGGGTCTGGTTCTGTCGCGCCTCCCGTGCCTTCTGTGCGATTTCGTACTTATACTTTCCGAAATCCATGATCTTGCATACGGGTGGATTGGCCTCTGCTGCGATTTCGACTAGGTCAAGACCTACTTCATCGGCCATTCTTAACGCGGTATCGATATCGACTACTCCAACTTGTTCTCCGGTATGTCCGATTAAACGAATTTGAGGCGTGCGAATTCGATCATTGATGCGCGGTTCTGTGCTGACTGTGTGCTCCTTCGGTTCGGTAAACGCATATGGTGTCGCAGCGCTACAAAAAGAAAACCGCAAGGAGACAGAGATATACATCTCTAAATCCGACGAACCAGATCACTATAAATAGCGATTTAGGTGGGAGCGGTAACTCCTCTTGCAGTGAGCTGTTAGGCCACTGGTCTGTCGCAAAGGATACCTGCTAGGTGCTCATTTGAAGAAATCGAGGTATTAGGCGCCCATAGCGTGCAGGCCACCATCGACGTGGATGATCTCTGCAGTGGTCTTAGGGAACCAATCTGATAGCAGGGCCACGGTCGCCTGAGCGGCCGGGACTGGATCGGTAACGTCCCATTCCAAAGGAGAGCGTTCATTCCATACCTTTTCAAACTCTTCAAAACCAGGAATCGATTTAGCGGCCATGGTTCGAATAGGCCCGGCTGCAACTAAGTTGATGCGAATATTCTCAGCGCCTAGATCTCTTGCCAAATATCGCGATGTTGATTCAAGGGCCGCTTTAGCTACGCCCATCCAGTCGTACTTTGGCCATGCAACGGCGGCATCGAAATCTAAGCCAACTACTGATCCACCGCCATTAAAAAGTGGACGCGCAGCCATTGTTAAGGCTTTAAGTGAGTATGCAGAAACATGCAGCGCTGTTGAAACATCTTCCCATGATGTGTTTAAGAAATTGCCTCCCAGGGCGGCCTCAGGGGCAAAGCCGATTGAGTGAACAACGCCATCAAGGCCATCTGGGAAATGGGCACGGACTCGAGATTCAAGCGCGGCAAGATCTTCCTCATTTGTTACATCGAGTTCAACGATAGGTGCAGGTTTTGGAAGTCGGGCTGAGATACGAGTAGTCAATGAAAGAACTCTGCCGTAGGAGGACAGAACAACATCGGCGCCTTCTTCTTGGGCAATTCGAGCGATATGAAATGCGATCGATGAATCTGTTAGAACTCCCGTGACAAGAATTTTCTTACCTTGAAGAATTCCCATTAGTGCCCCATTCCTAATCCGCCATCAACAGGAATAAGTGCTCCAGTTATATAGCTAGCTTGTGGTGATGCGATAAATGTAACAACATCAGCGATTTCTTTAGTCGAACAAAATCTGCCTAGCGGTACTGAGCGTGCAATCTCATTGCGCCGTTTTTCATCCAGCGTTGAGGTCATATCTGTTTCAACAAAGCCAGGAGCAATCACATTTGCTGTAATTGAGCGACTGCCTAATTCACGTGCAAATGATCGCGCCATTCCAACTAAGCCCGCTTTACTTGATGAGTAATTAACTTGGCCAGCAGAGCCAACTGCCCCAACAACTGAGCCGATAAAGATGAGCCGACCACGCTTTAGTTTGAGTAATCCACGTGTAGCTCGACGAGCAACGCGAAAAGCTCCAGTCAGATTCGCATCTATGACGGATTCGAAATCCTCATCACTCATTCGCATTACCAAACCATCTTTAGTGATTCCGGCATTGGCAACAATTATCTCTGGAATGCCCCACTTACTCTCAATCTCATCGAAAGCGGCATCGACACTTTCACTGGATGTAACATCCATCTGCACGCTCTTAAATCCCTCTGGTGAAGTACCGGATCGAAAGGTTACAACCACATCGTGGCCGGCCTCTTTAAGCGAGTGTGCGATAGCCAGACCGATGCCTCGATTTGCGCCAGTAACTAGGGCTATTGAACTCATATAAACAAATCTAGTGGCTACTGCGAGGTATTCAAAAGATGCAACGCCAACTGCGCGGTTATAGGCTTATCTGCATGGCCGATGAGAATGAAACCTTCGATATAACGAGTGCTCCCAAAGCACTCAGTGCTGATCAGGCATCTCGTCAGAAGCGATACTTTATTTCTATGATGATTCGCACGGCCTGCTTCGTATTAACAGTGATTTTGCCGAGTCCTTTCCGGTGGGTAGCACTCCTTGGCGCAGTTGCACTTCCATATTTTGCAGTCGTAATTGCAAATGCCGGGCGCGAAACCTTCCTGCCAGGTGCACATATCGAAAACAAAAAACCACGATCTCTGTCTTGAACTAAACTTTGACTATGCAACGTGAGCCATGGGCGATTCTTAAATCAATCATTGCCGTTCTCTTAATTGCCTTATGCGTGGTGGCGGCACAATGGCAGTACCACCGTGGAGTTGATCGCCACGCACGCAACACAATGATCCAGGCGCATATCGCATTGGCGCCGATTCCTCTGGAATTCGCGCAGAGCGCACCTAATAAATTTGAATGGCAGAGCGTAACAACCAGTGGAGCTTTTGACTCTTCGCATCAAATACTTTTACGAAACCGATACTCCGAAGGGGTCTATGGTTTCGAAGTCTTAACTCTGTTTACCTCAATCGATAATCAGCGATTCTGGGTAGATCGTGGGTGGGTG
>CAIXPV010000024.1 GCA_903921405.1 uncultured Actinomycetes bacterium | reverse complement strand
TCTGCAGTGTGTGGAATCAGCGGATTAATCTTCTCTTCCGCAGCCAAGTTAACAAATCGCATCAGTTGTCCTTAATGTTAAATTCTTATGAATTAGAGAACGAATGCGAGAACGAGGCCGAAGAGTGCAAGAGCTTCAGCAAGTGCGAAGCCAAGGAAAGCGATTGGCTGTAGGACGCTGCGGGCTTCTGGCTGACGAGCTACGCCGTTGATGTATGCGGCGAAGATGAGGCCAGTTGCGATTCCGGGACCGATTGCTGCAAGGCCAAAACCAACGAGGTTAAGTGTGCCTGTCATTTTTTTCTCCTTATTTCCTATTAGTGCTCGTCGGCAAGGGCGCCGGCGATGTAAAGTGCTGCTAGCAGAGTAAAGATGTACGCCTGCAAGCATTGGACCATGAATTCAAAGAAGGTCAACGCAATGCCGATACCGAAGGCAAATGGGCTGATCAACTTCAAACCAATAACACCTTGGAGTAGATGATCTCCACCCAAGATAAAGACGAGCAACAACAAGTGGCCCGCAAACATATTTGCAAATAATCGAAGTGCAAGCGTCAATGGACGTACTACAAAGAATGTAAGAATTTCTAGCGGGGTGATAAGAATGTACGCAGCCTTAGGCACTCCAGGCATAAACATGATCTCTTTAAAGTACTTAAGAGCACCTTGCTTGCGAATTCCGACGTAGTGGAAAACAATATAAATAGTCATCGCTAAAACGTAAGGGAAAGAGACACGCGACATTGAGGGAAATTGCAATAGCGGAATGATTCCAAATAAATTATTTACTAAGATGAAGGTGAAGAGCGTAAAAAGATACGGCACAAAGCGCAGAAAATCATGGCCGATAACGTCTTTAGCTAAGTCATTTCGTACAAAAGAGTAAATTGATTCACCGGCAAATTGAAGCTTTGACGGCACTACCGCAGCCTTACGTGAAGAGATAATAAAGAAGACTGAAATAAGAATGACTGAAAGAAAGACTAGGAGAATTGGTTTAGTTGTATAGGCATTGTCGCCAAAAATCGGTGGAAGTTCGAAGTCGTTGCTGCTTGGTGGGACAAAGCCCTCACCTGAACGCAGTAGAACGCGCACGCATAACTCCTTAGGAACTCGTATACGGTTGACTAAACGGGGAAGTTAAGACGAGGTAACCCTAAGGCAGAGACGGCTCAGTTGAGAAATCGAGGATGGCGTGGGAGCTGTGGAGCAGGTCTCACTCGCGCCCGAAGCGCAGCCAGACCAGATAAATCGCCCCGCTGATACCGACCAACAGGCCGATCAAGGTGAAATATGACGTGTTGAGCCACTTATCCAGCCCGAAGCCGATTCCACCCCAAAAAAGTAGGCCTGATAGCAGGTAGCCAAAAATCGACCACATCGCACTCTCTTCTCGCTTAGCCATGGCTTACTCCTTCTTATCTGGAAGAGGCAAATGTAGGCGCAAGGCCATGAAACTAGCAATCTCCCCCCACAGCCAGGCGATAGTCAGGGCAACTGCGCTGATTCCGAAGGTAGTTCGGCTTATCGTTGCGCGATCCGTGTACTTTGAAATCGCCCACAATAAGAGGCCAAGTGCAAAAAGCTTTGCAAAGTAAGAAAAGAGCGCCATCGCCATCGTAGAAATCGGATCTAGATTTCTAGTCATTCTAGAAACTGCGATATGAATAATAAAGAAGATGACGACTACAAACTGCGCAAGCAGCGCTCCATATAAACCACTGAGCCCAAGAGTAAATGTTGAAATAACAATGGCAAGGATGCCTGTAATTAAAGTTGGTCGAAAAGCGCCTCGCAGTAATTGACTTTCATTGCTGCTCATGATGAAAGCTTATTCTTGCTTTTTAAAAGAATTAATGTAACTGCGGCAAGTACCACTGCAGTTAAAAGCGCAATCCATGCAGGAGCAAATGCCAGAACGGTTACAGGAAATGCGATTGTTGCCGTTACAAGATAAAGAATAAAAGTCGTCTTAAGTTGAGAATTTCCGGCACTTAATAATCGATGGTGCAAATGCTCATTATCTGGAGCAAAGGGAGACCTGCCTGCCTTTACTCGACGACCAACGGCCAACAATAAATCAGCCAGTGGAACTGCTAACACTGCAAAAGGTAATAACAAAGGCAACAATGTTGGTCCGGCAGATTCTGCTGAAATTGCGTTGGGATCGACTTGACCAGTTAAAGTAATCGCAGCCGATGCAAGCAACAGGCCAAGCAACATAGAGCCACTATCGCCCATGAAGATCCTTGCTGGGTGTGCGTTATGGGGCAAGAAACCGATACAAACTCCAACTAAAACCGCGGTAATAAGAGATGGTGCACCGGCACGACTAAAGCCATAATCAACGGCCAATAGATAAGCAAAGGCAAAGAATGCAATACCCGCAATTGCAACTATTCCAGCTGCAAGACCATCCATCCCATCGATAAAGTTAACGGCGTTAATTGTTATAACAACAATAAGAACTGTCACCAGTTGGCCAATGCTCGGTGGCAATGTGATGACTCCGTTGATCGGTAGCCAGAGAATCTGAATTCCATACATTAACAAGATTCCAGCAACGAAGACTTGGCCAGTTAATTTGGTCAATGCATCTAGCTGAAAGCGATCATCGGCCATACCCAACAAAACAATGGTCGTAGAGGCCAAAAAGATGCCTTGTGCTTCATGGCCAAATGATTTTCCGACAAGTGGCAAGTGATTAACAATCATAAATGTGACTGACATCGCCAACCACATTGCTACACCACCCCAACGGGCGGTTGGAGTTGTATGTATGTCTCGGCCTCGAATTTCGGCTACTGCTCCAAAACGTAATGCCTGGCTGCGTACAAAAGGGGTAATTAGATAGCAGAGCGCTGCCGAAATGAGCAGAGTTACTAAATATTCACGCATTGATTACGCCTGGTAGATAGGAAAGCGTGCAGTCAAGGCATGAACCTCAGTTTTGATCGCTGCATGAACTGCAGAATCATCACTGGCGATGGCGCGTGCAATCAACGATGCAATCTGCTTCATCTCATTTACGCCCATACCTTGCGTAGTCGTTGCTGGTGAACCAACGCGCACACCACTAGTAATGCCAGGCTTTTCTGGGTCATATGGAATCGAATTCTTATTCATGACAATTCCTGCAGCCCCGCAACGTTCATCGGCAACTTTTCCAGTTACGCCAGTACTGCGAATATCCATCAAAGCAAGGTGCGTTTGAGTTCCACCCGACACTGCACGCATTCCCTCAGCTTCAAGAGATGCAGCTAAGGCTTGTGCATTCACAATTACATCCTTGGCATACTTTTGATATGCCGGCGTTGCACACTCTGCTAGCGCCACAGCTTTTCCTGCCACGGCCGACATAATGGGCCCACCTTGCATTCCCGGAAAGACTGCCTTATCAATTGCAGCGGCGTGCTGGGCCTTAGCCAAAATCATTCCTCCACGAGGTCCACGCAAAACTTTATGTGTTGTAAATGAGACAACGTCGGCGAATGGAACCGGTGATGGAATCGCTTTACCGGCAACTAAACCAATGAAGTGGGCAGCATCTACCCACATGATTGCTCCGACCTCATCGCAAATCGCGCGAATTTTTTCGAAATCAATCAGTGATGGGTATGCCGTTGCACCTGAACAAATCATCTTTGGTTGAGTGGCAATCGCTTTATCGCGAAGCTCGTCATAATCGATAAGTTCATTATCTGCGCGAACTCCATATGATTCAACGTTAAACCATTTACCCGAAAAGTTAACGGCTGAACCATGTGTTAAGTGGCCACCATGGGGCAAAGACATCGCTAAAACCGTATCGCCTGGCTTAGTAAAGGCTTGATAAACCGCGATGTTTGCACTTGCTCCAGAATGAGGTTGAACATTTGCATGATCTGCACCGAACAAACTCTTTGCCCGATCGATAGCTAAATATTCGGCTTTATCTACTTCTTCACATCCGCCGTAATAACGCTTGCCCGGATAACCCTCGGCATATTTATTTGAAAGCGTTGAGCCCATGGCGGCCAACACTGCACGGGAAGTAAAGTTTTCCGATGCGATCAGCTGCAGATTTGTCTGCTGACGCTTGAGTTCTGATAAAAGAACAGCGGCGATCTCTGGATCTTGGTGAGTTAATAGTTCAAAATCTGGGCCATAGAAAGTAGACATGGCTCAATCCTATAGTCCAGTTGCTCCAGGCACGATCTCTTGAATAGCTTCTAAGGAGATTGCGCCAATTCGTAGGACTCGCACTCCTGTGGCATCGGCTTCAATAACGGTAGTGAGAGGGCCCTTGCGCAGATTTCCATTGTTGAACTGAAAGGCTAAATCCGAGTCAAGGACAAAGATGTCATTGAGCGCTTTTGGTGAAGGTCGTCCAAGACGTACAGCGCTGGCTACTGCCAAGGGACCGCTCTCGGTTACCAGAGCTTTAGCAAATTTATTTTTTGGAACTCTGATACTGACCCGATCGAGTTCATTGGCATCGCCTAAATCCCAATTTAAACCCATTTGTGGACGTAGATTCATTGACAGCATTCCAGGCCAAAACTTCTTCATTAACACTGAAATTTCCGGCGTTACTTCGCGCACTACGCCTTGAGCTGTCTTGGCACTTCCAACCAATACTTGAGCGGCAGTAAATAACGTATCTGCGCGCAATACATGCATAGCGCGCACGGCATCGTGTTTAAATGCATCACATGCAAAGGCATAACTGTGTTCAAGTGGAATCGCAATGATGTAACCATCAGAGATCGCTTTGAGCGCTTTATTAACATGGCGATTGAGTTCACCCTTTTTTAAGTCAACCTCTTTGCCCATGATTTACTTTCTGACCGCACTAGTCCATCGAGGACGACCAACCAGGTCATCATGGAGCGCAATATCTACAAAATCTAGGGCTAATTCACCTGCAATGGCAATCCCTTGTTCTTCAGTATGTTCAATAACCAAGACTCCCCCGGATTTTAGTAATCGTGATGCCGCCGCAATGAAAATCGCCGGCAACTCCATTCCAGTAGGACCTCCGAAAAGTGCACCATGGGGTTCAAATCCAACAACATCACGTGGCAGGCTCTGTGAATCTGGAATATATGGTGGATTTGCAATGACGACATCGCATTTGATTCCAGGTAAGACATCGGCGACATCGCCCTCAACGACGCGAACGTTTTCTGCATAAACAGCGACGTTTTTCTTGAGCCAATAAATAGCTTCTGTAGATTTTTCAACGGCAATC
>CAIXPV010000023.1 GCA_903921405.1 uncultured Actinomycetes bacterium | reverse complement strand
ACCTAGTTCTTTTAAAGCTTCGCCTGTCACTCGATAGATAGTCCATTCATCCATAGCCACTGCGCCTAAGGATTTATAGAATTCAATCGAGGGCTCATTCCAATCTAAAACCCACCATTGCAATCGTTCATAACCACGTTCGATACATAGTGAAGCGAGCTCTTTTAAGAGCGCAAGACCTAAACCTTTACCGCGGTGTTCTGGATCAACGTAGAGATCTTCTAGATAAATACCAGGTTTACCAAGCCAGGTTGAATAATTCAGGAACCAGATTGAGATTCCAACAACCTCTCCGTTTACTTCAGCGACGTGAGCAAATGCGCTCGGCTTATCGCTAAAGATCGTTAGTTCAATCTGTTCTATGGTGGCCACGGCTTCATTGGGAGCTTTTTCATAGAGGGCCAAATCCTGAATTAACTGCAGAATTTTCGGCGCATCTGCTTTAACGGCCACACGAATCATGCCTAGAGTCTAATTCCTAAAGTATAGAAAATACGGGACTGGTAGATAGTTTTCAATTTCTGTCCTATTGTTCTGGAATTGGAAGAGGTGCATATGCCCGAGAAAAAACCTGAGTTAGGTTTGCTTCGAACAGAGCAAGTTGACTCAAAGTTCCAGATGCTCGATGTAATGACCGTATCTGAGTTATTACAAGCGATGAATGAGAGCGACACCGAAGTCCCAAAAGCAATTAATGCAGTCCTGCCTAAAATTGAAAAAGCAATCGATGCCGTAGTTGATCGGATGCTTCAAGGTGGTCGATTGATTTATATCGGTGCCGGAACGTCTGGACGTCTTGGTGTTTTAGATGCCGCTGAATGCGGGCCTACATTTTCAGTATCTACCGATCAGGTGTTGGCTTTTATCGCAGGTGGGGATTCTGCACTTAAGAATGCGGCAGAAGGCGCAGAAGATAACTCTGAACTTGGAGAATCTGATTTAAAGTCGGCTTCAGTCGGTCAGTTAGATTGTGTTGTTGGAATTGCAGCGAGTGGTCGGACTCCGTATGTGATGGGTGCCATTGAGTACGCAAAAAGCGTCGGAGCGTTAACAATTGCTTTAACATGTAATCCAAACTCGAAAATAGGAGAGATTAGCGATCACGCGTTAGATGTAGATTCTGGACCAGAGCTCCTTGCGGGATCAACCCGTTTAAAATCGGGAACAGCTCAAAAACTAGTTCTGAATATGATTTCGACAATTACGATGGTTCGCTTGGGAAAAACCTTTGGCAACTTGATGGTGGATATGCAGATTAGTAATGAAAAACTGGCAGACCGTGCTGTGAGAATTATTGAAACTGCCACTGGTTCAACAAAGTCAGAGGCAGCGCAGGCACTCAAAGCGTCAAATCACGAAGTTAAAGTTGCCATATTGATGCTCTTACTCAATATCGAACCGCAAGCTGCGCGTGAAAGATTGCAGACCTCTTCTAATCGAATTAGAGAAGCCCTTAAATAACCCCGTTTCGTTACCTATTTGGGCTTGACCCTGGAGCGTTTGAACGATAATTTTCACCAGTAAGTTTATTTGTTGAAGGATATTTTCATGAAAGGTGGCGCGATGGCTCAGCAATCGCTTGCCGCCGTTCCAGTTTCCTATAGTGATCTTTTGGGTGAAATCAGAAGTTCATTCACTTCATTTCACGCTACTGAAGCTGCAATTGCAACATGTGTTTTAGAAGATCCCCAAAGTGTTGCACACATGAATATCTCTCAACTAGCAGAATGCAGCAAAACCTCAGTTGCATCAGTTGTGCGTTTTAGTAAGACCATTGGATACAAAGGTTATCCCGAATTTCGAATGGCACTAATAAGTGAAGTAAGCAGAATTGGTTTAACGAATACCAGAGTTTCAGAGCTCGATAGCGGAATCACGATAGAGGATTCGGCGGAAGAGATTATTCGCAAGATCTCACTTGCAGATTCACAGGCAATTCAAACAACTGCCGAAAGACTTGATATAGATTCTTTTAAAGCAACAGTCAATGCATGGAATAGCGCTCAGACAATTGGAATTTTTGGTCTTGCGTCAAGTGGCTATGTTGCGATGGATTTACAGTTGAAATTAAATCGTCAAGGAAAACCAACAACTGCTTGGCGAGATGCGCACACGGCTTTAACTTCAGTTTCTCTTTTAAAGCCAGGTGATTGCTTAGTCGCGATTAGTCATAGCGGAACAACCGTTGATGTGGTTGATGTCATGCAAGCATTTAAATCTAGAGGAATTACGATTATTTTGATTACAAACTCTCTGCGCAGTTCAGCAACTGCACTTGCAGATATTGTTTTACACACATCCGCCCGGGAAACCACCTTCCGGAGCGGTGCTACTGCCAGTCGCATTGCGCAGTTAACGGTGGTTGATTGTCTCTGTGTTGCATTGGCGCAGAGAAACTGGAGCGGCACCAAGTCAGCTCTGGAAGAATCTAGAGCGGCCGTGGGTAGCCGTTCTGGAGCAAAAGTGAGCGTAGACGAGGGTATGCGCAAACAACCATCAACCCGCACTCGAGGAGGAAATAAGTGAAAATCTCACAACGCCGCATCCGCGGTTTGGTGGCGATTGCATCATCAGTAGCTGTTATTACAGGATCACTGATTGCAATTGCGCCAGCGCAAGCAGCAACAAAAGACCTAACTATTGGTCTTACGCTAGATATCGATAAGTTAGATCCACAAGGCGCAACAAGCTTCGCGACAGTTCGCGCACTTGGCCTTGTCTATGGATCACTTGTTGAAGTAGGACCAAATCTAGATATCCGTGGCGGACTCGCTCAGTCATGGGGATTTAATGCAGATGGCACACAACTTCGTCTGCACTTACGCAAGAATGTTAAATTCCAAGACGGTTCAACTTTCGATGCAGAAGATGTTAAAGCATCTCTAGATCGAATTCTTGATCCAGCTAATAAGGCTGCAGCACGTGCCAACATTTTGACTATTAAGTCAATTGAAGCATCTGGTCTTGATGTAACACTTAACTTAACTATCCCAAACGTTGCTATTTTAGCCGCACTCGATGGCGTCAATATGTCGATGCTTTCAAGTGATGACATTAAAGCTGGAAACATTGGCAAGACAGTAAACGGAACTGGACCTTTCAAGTATGTTTCATGGGAGCCAGGCCAGAGCGTAAAGCTTGCAAGTAATGCAACGTACTGGGGTGGAAAGCCAAAGCTAGACACAATTACTTTCCGTATTATCCCAACTGAAGCATCAATTCTTTCTGCACTCAATGCAGGAACAATTCAGTTCTCAGTAATCACAAGCCCACTTGTTGCAAAGCAAGCTGGATCAAACCTCAAGCTTTATAAGACTGCAGGTTTGGCTTATGTTGCACTTCAGCTCAACGCAAAGGTCGCGCCATTTGACAAGCTCGGCGTACGCCTTGCAATTCAATGCGCAGTTGACCGTGCTGAAGTCGTAAAGACTGCTTCATCCGGAGAAGGCAAGGTAATTGGACCAATCACAAGTCCTGCCTACGCATCTGATCCAACTGCTCGTCCATGCCCAAACGTTGACTTGGTCAAGGCCAAGAAATATTTAACTGAAGCTGGTTATCCAAATGGTTTAACTATTAAGACCATGGTTGCCCCAACTCAGTTTGCAACTGCTTCAGGAACTGCACAGTCACTGAAGTCTCAGCTT
>CAIXPV010000022.1 GCA_903921405.1 uncultured Actinomycetes bacterium | reverse complement strand
GATCACGTGTGGCAGTACGACTTCCGCGGTGATGCTGGAATCGTTGAAACATATGTTTCATATCTTCGTAAGAAAATTGATTGTTATGACCCACCACTAATTCATACAGTGCGTGGAGTAGGTTACCGGCTACGAATACCATCTAAGTAGAGATGAATTCGCCGCTTCGCGACTGGTCGTTACGTAACCGTTTAACGGTAGGCGTACTCGTCCTGTCTGCAATCGGCTTTACAGGAGCAGGTCTTGTTGCACAGGGCGCGCTAAAAAGTTATCTAATAGGACAAGTCGATGATCAGTTAAAGAGTGTTATCGGCGGAACATCGTCTCGCGTAAACGCAGCTGGAATCGTTAATGATGAAGAAGCAAATCCTCAACACTCCGAATCTGATGAGGCAACCCCGCGTCGTGCAAATGCAGCGCCAATGACTCCTTTAAATCGCGTGCCAACAAGCATCTCAGTAACAGTTTTAGATCCATTTGGTAACTTGATTGGCGGCATTGGTGGGGACTTAAATGCCAATAAAGTCACTGACTTTGTAACCGGATTACTGCCTAGTCAAGTAGCCGCCTTTGGTGATAAACCATTCACAATTAGAGCTCCTGGTCATGACTTTAGAGTTGTGACGCAAGTACTTCCCTCAGCGATGGGAAGTGTTGTTGTTGCACAGTCATTAGCCGATTTTGATAGGACAACGCATCGCATTGGTCGTGTGTTTCTATTTATTGGTTTCATTGTCTTATTACTTATTGGTTTTGCTGCGCGACAAGTAATCAAGCTCAGTATGAAGCCACTAGAAGCAGTTGAAGTTACGGCACAGAAGATTGCAGGTGGGGATCTATCTGCCCGTCTTGAAAATTTTGAACCTAATACAGAGGTCGGTCGTTTAAGTACCTCGCTCAACACAATGCTCGGGCGCATTGAAGACTCCTTTGCGGTTCGCACCGAGAGCGAAGATAAGCTTCGTCGTTTTGTCGCCGATGCCAGTCACGAGTTGCGCACGCCGCTGACGGCTATACGAGGATTTGCCGAACTCCACCGACAAGGCGCAGTCCCTGACGGTGAAAAAACTAAAGAGCTCATTGGCAGAATTGAGAAGGAATCGATTCGCATGGGTGCACTCGTTGAAGATTTGTTGCTGCTAGCCCGTTTAGATCAATCACGACAAATGGAGCTAAAGCCGGTAGATCTAACACATGTGATTGAGGAGACCGTTGCATCTGCCACAGCGGCAGGACCTGATCATCCAATAACTGTGACAATGCCTAAAGAGCTATACACACTTGGTGATTCTGATCGTATCTACCAAGTCTTTACCAACTTGCTCGCTAACGCGCGCGCACATACGCCTGCCGGTACTGCGATAACAGTTGTTGCGCATGCAGAAGATGATGGAATTTATGTCACTGTTGCCGATAACGGTCCCGGCTTGAGTGAAAAGGATCAAAAGAAAATCTTTGAACGCTTTTTCCGTGCTGATCCATCGCGCCAACGCAATAGCAGCGAAGGCAGCGGTCTTGGACTTTCAATCGTCGATGCCGTGATGCAGGCCCATGGTGGAAAAGTCGGTGTTGTATCAAAACCAGGTGAAGGCGCTACTTTTACGCTCTTCTTTCCCAGTACGCCAACTGTTTAGTTCAGGGACTCCATAGCTTTTAGAACGGCGATGCGCTCGGCAATCGGAGGGTGCGTTGAAAATAGCTTTGAGACAGATTTTCCATCCAATGGAGACTCGATCCAAATATGTGCAACAGATGTTGATTTTTGATGAACAACTGTTGAATCCGCAGCTAAAACCTCTAGCGCACTTCGTAAACCCGCAGGATTGCGAGTAAATGCGACGGCTGTGGCATCGGCTAATGATTCGCGCTTGCGTGAGATAGCAGAGCGCAGCAACATCGCGGCAAGCGGTGCCAAAATTAGGATCAGCAATGAAAAGACTAGTGCGATCGGATTACCGCCATTGCGGTCTCTATCGCGCCCGCCACCAAACCACATCATGCGCGTCAACATATCGCTAAGAATCGCAATTGCACCTGCTGTTGTTGCAGCAACAGCTGAAACCAATGTGTCCCGATTGGCAACGTGTGCTAACTCGTGAGCAATTACGCCTTGCAGTTGATCGCGATCCATGGCATCCAAAATCCCTGTCGTAAAGGCGATGAGGGCATGCTCTGGGTTGCGGCCAGTTGCAAAGGCATTGGGCGCGCTATCGACAACAATCGCAACTTTAGGTATTGGTAGCCCACTTGCAATTGTGACTTCGTGAATTAAGTTAAATAGTTTTGGGTTATCTGACTCTTGAATTAACTTTGCACCCGTCATTGTGATGACTAATTTGTCGGCGCCATAGTAGGAACCCCACACAGAAATTACGGCAATACCAACGGCAATTGGGACAATGCCTGCAGTACTTGTGCCGAAATACGTCATCGCTGCAAAGACAACTAGCCAGACTAAAACACCCATACCGACCAATAGGCCGATAGTTTTGCGCTTATTTGCTGCTTGCTGTGTTCTAAAGTTCATTGATATTAAAAAGTAACTTTTGGCGCGTTACGATCTTGTGGATCTTCAATTTCATAAAATTGGCGCTCGGTTACTTTAGCAAAGCCCGCAAAGAAGTTAGTTGGCACTGTTTTTACGGCCGTATTGAGCGAGCGCACATTGTCGTTATAGAACTGGCGACTAAATGCAACTTTGTTTTCAGTCGTTGATAGCTCTTCTTGTAATGACAAAAAGTTTGCGGATGCCTTTAGATCAGGATAGGCCTCAGCAACAGCTAACAAACCACGCAGAGCTTGAGTAAGCATTCCATCGGCTGCAGCAACGTCGGCAACAGTTGATGCACTAGTTGCCTTTGCGCGTGCTGCTACAACGGCGTCGAAAGTTGATTGTTCGTGCTTGGCATATCCCTTAACGGTTTCAACCAGGTTAGGAATTAAATCTGCACGTCGTTTTAATTGAACTTCGATCTGTGCCCATGCTTCATTGACACTGATGTTTAGTCGAATTAAGCGGTTGTATTGAGCAACAAAAAAGAGTGCGATAAGTGCGATGACGCCTAGGACCACGATTGTTTTCATACCTAATTAAACCGCTTTTTAGTCAGAATAATTCCTGAGAATTACTGAACCACGCCTGTTATTTAATTGGCGATTTGTGGAAGTTGAGGAACGAGCGGCTAGCTGTTGGCCCGCGCTGTCCCTGGTATCTAGAGCCATACTTTTCGCTGCCATATGGATGCTCGGCAGGGGATGAGAGTTTAATGAGACAGAGTTGACCAATCTTCATGCCCGGAAATAACTTCACTGGCAGATTGGCAACATTTGAGAGTTCAAGAGTGATATGTCCGCTAAAGCCTGGATCAATAAAACCGGCAGTGGAGTGCGTGAGTAAACCGAGACGGCCAAGGGATGACTTACCTTCTAAGCGCCCGGCAATGTCGTCGGGAAGAGTAATCACTTCATACGTACTAGCTAAAACAAATTCGCCTGGGTGCAAGATAAATGGCTCATCGCCTTCAGTGATAACTTCGCGTGTGAGTTCTGGCTGTTCAATCGATGGATCGATCACGCTGTACTTATGGTTTTCAAAGACTCGGAAGAACTTATCCAGGCGCACATCCACCGATGATGGCTGAATCATCGCTTCATGGAAGGGCTCACAGCCGACTCGGCCAGCGGCGATTTCGGCGCGAATATCGCGATCACTTAGTAGCACGCGCAGAACCCTATCCTTTTATGGCGCGTTAGCGGGGCAGGCTTGCATAAGTTACTGGCGAGTAGCAAAATCACCCCATGAGCCATTACACAGCCAACCTGCGCGACATTGAATTCTGCCTCTTCGACCTTTTGGGGCGCGACAAAGTAATGGGTACTTCGTTGTACTCAGATGTTGATCGCGATACAGCAATGGGCATGCTCGAAGAGATGAAACGTTTGTGTGAAAACGATCTCGCGGAATCTTTCGTTGAGGGCGATCGCCTTGGAACTACGTTTGATAAATCAACCGGTGACGTAACAGTTCCTGCAAGCTTTAAGAAATCATATGACGCATACGTCAATGGTGAATGGTGGCGCCTTGATGCTCCTGTTGATCTTGGTGGAATGAAGATTCCTCCATCGGTTCGTTGGGCAATTGCCGAAATGGTGTTGGGTTCAAACCCTGCCATCCATATTTATGCATCGGGTTATGCCTTCGCACAAGTTGCTTACGTCTTAGGTACTACTGAACAAAAGCACATGGCCAAGTTGATGGTTGATCGTCACTGGGGCGCAACGATGCAGTTGACTGAACCAGATGCTGGATCCGATGTTGGTGCTGGGCGTAGTAAAGCTGTACAGCAAGCCGATGGAACCTGGCACATCACAGGCACAAAGAGATTTATTACTTCCGGTGATGCCGATCTTTATGAAAATATTATGCACTTTGTTTTAGCTCGTCGCGAAGGTGGCGGACCTGGTACTAAGGGTTTGTCTCTGTTTTTGATTCCCAAGTTTATGTTTGATCGAACAACTGGTGATCTTGGTAAGCGCAATGGAGTGTATGTAACCAACGTAGAACACAAGATGGGTCTGAACGTTTCATCAACCTGCGAAATGAATTTAGGGGAAAACGAGCCTGCGGTTGGTTATTTACTTGGTGATGTGCACGAAGGTATTGCACAAATGTTTAAAGTTATTGAGTTTGCGCGAATGATGGTTGGTACCAAGGCGATTGCAACGCTTTCTGCCGGTTACCTTCAAGCTTTAGCATATTCAAAGGTTCGCGTTCAAGGCGGCGACATGAAAGTCATGAACGATAAGGCCAGCCCACGTGTGACGATTATTCATCACCCCGATGTGCGCCGTTCGTTGATGGTCCAAAAGTCCTATGCAGAAGGCATGCGTGCACTAGTCCTTTATACCGCCTCTTTGCAAGATGAAGTTGAGCTCGCAGAAAAAGCTGGCGATGCCGATCGTCTTGCCGACATGATTGCGCGTAATGATTTAATGCTTCCGGTAGTTAAGGGATATGGATCTGAAAAATCATGGACACTTCTGGGCACTGAATCACTACAAACATTTGGTGGCTCTGGATTTACACAAGATTGGCCACTAGAGCAATATGTCCGCGATGCCAAAATCGATACCTTGTATGAAGGTACAACTGCAATTCAAGGCTTAGATTTCTTCTTTCGTAAAATCGTTAAAGATGGTGGGCGAGCAATTGGTCTGCTGGGTAAAGAGATTCAGAAGTT
>CAIXPV010000021.1 GCA_903921405.1 uncultured Actinomycetes bacterium | reverse complement strand
TGAGTGCGGCGTTTACCGATGCAATGAATGATGATTTAGCGGTGCCCGCCGGCCTTGCATCAATCTCTGAAAACTTACGTGCCGGAAACCAAGCAATTACCGACAATGATCGCGGGGCAGTGGAGCTCAATGCCGCTGAGATTCGCGGGGCTTTATCTATTCTTGGTTGCGATCCATTTGACTCTAACTGTGCAGGACAAGGTTCAACTGATTTAACACAAGCACTCGATGGTGTTATCCAATTAGCGCTTAAAGAGCGTGCCGCTGCACGTGATCGAAAGGATTTTGCCGCTTCAGATTCCATACGTGATGGGCTACTTGCTTTAGGAATTACAATTGAAGACACTGCACAAGGGCCACGTTGGTCGATTATGGAAAAGAGCTAACGATGGCCGGAAATTCATCTCGAAAAGGCGCAATTCGTGCCTCTAAAAAAGGACCCACAACGGGTACCGGCGGAAAAAACAAAAAACGTTTAACTGGCAAAGGTCCAACTCCTAAGGCTGAAGATCGCCCGTATCACGCCGCTGCTAAGCGCAAGAAAGCTGTTGCTAAAAAAGCCGATAGTAAAGTTGTTAGAAAAACCGACGGCAAAGAGGTTCGCACTACTCGTGCTCCACGCGGTGATCGCCCCCGTGGTGAAATCGTTGCCGGTCGTAACGCCGTTTTAGAGGCGCTACGTGAGGCAGTTCCAGCAACTGAGTTATTAGTTGCGCGCAGTATTGATGTAGATGATCGCGTTGCAGAGTCTCTGAAATTAGCGCTGCATTTAGGTCTTCCAATTCGTGAAGCACATCGCGCCGAAGTTGAAGGTATCTCGCCCAATAGTCAGGGAATTATTCTTGCTATTAAGCCATTTCAATATTCAAGCTTTGAAGAGATTATGCAACGCGCAAAGTATCCAGCACTTATCGTTGCTCTGGATGGTGTAACCGATCCACGTAACTTGGGTGCAATCATTCGAAGCGCTGCAGCTTTTGGTGCAGCAGGCGTCATCATGACTGAGCGTCGCGCCGCATCTATGACTGCATCTGCCTGGAAATCATCAGCTGGCGCCGCTGCACGTTTGCCAATCGCGCAGGTTACAAACCTTGCACGCACAATTGATGCAGCTAAGAAAGAAGGACTCTTTGTCGTTGGCCTAGATGGAGAATCTGAGGATGTTATTAGTTCAATGAAGGTTGCAACCGAGGCGATCATGATCGTTGTAGGCAGTGAGGGCAAGGGATTAGCGCGCTTAACTCGCGAAAAGTGTGACCTGGTTATTTCAATTCCAATTAGCGCAACAACTGAATCGCTTAACGCTAGCGTTGCAACAGCTATTGCTCTTTTTTGGGTAGATCAGGCACGTCGTAAGGGGTAGTTGTCGTGGTTTTTGAACGTTTTATTGTGCTCGGGGATTCTTATACCGAGGGCATGTGTGATGAAAAAAAGTATGGCCACTACCGAGGTTGGGCAGATCGAACTGCCGATGTTATGGCCGCTCAGCACCCAGATTTTACCTATGCCAATCTTGCGGTGCGCGGAAAATTAGTTCGACAAGTAGTCGATGAACAAATTGATGCCGCAATCGCGCAAGTAACCGGTCCCCAAACGCTTATATCTTTTCACGCAGGTGCCAACGATGTGATTCGACCAAACTATCGAGCAGATTTAGTGCTGCCTATGTATACCGATGCAGTACGACGCTTAGCTGCATCTGGAGCAACTGTTATGTTATTTACAGTTTTAGAGAAGACAGGAAACAAAGGTCGCTCGGCAAAGTTATGGGAAACGCGCTTTAGAGAGTTCAATAGAAATGTTCGCGCAGTAGGCATTGAAGTCGGAGCAATAATCGCCGATGCAAATGAAGAGCCCGCCTTTAGTGATCGTAGATTCTTAGCTTTTGATCGCCTGCATTTAAATGCAATGGGTCACGACCGTGTTGCACAAGCAGTTTTAGAGTTAATTGATCTGCCATTTAATCCAGATTGGCGAGAACCACTTCCACATGTAAAAGAAAAACACATCGCATTTCGCACAATTGTTACGAGTCTGTGGTTTATAACCTTTGCTCTGCCCTGGTTATGGCGACGAGCCCGCGGAAAATCATCAGGTGATGGGCGAAGCTGTAAATATCCAATTGCAATTCATTGGCCGCTCACGCACTTAGATTGAGGTTACAACCCATTCCCATGTGTGCGTACCCGGCTTAATAATGTATGCAGGCAAAGTATCTGGGCCACATGAAGCCGTACCAACGCCACGGTGTGCCGCATCGATATGTACAACGATTTGTCCGCAGGCATTGACTTCCACTTCATGAGTTGCATCGGCTAAATCAACTGCGCGATTAGGAGTTACCGACACTTGCATTGGCTTAGCTAATTGGAAGCGAACGCCCTGCCCAGATGCATCTGTTAACTCAAACCAGCGAACGCCATTGTGGCCACCGTTTTCTTGTGGACGCACATAAGGAATGTATTGATGAGCAACGCTGGACATGTATCGGTGCACGCGGGCAATTGTGCGATCTGGGTACGTTTCATTAGGACCAGTGCCAAACCAGGTCAGATCCGCCAATGATCCCTCTAGTTCAAAGTTAGAACCCACACGCGCAACATCGTTTAAAACCTTTGGCAGAACAACACTTTCTTTGACTCTAAAACCATCGGCAACAGGGGTAATAACCTGAGTGTGCTTGATATCAATACCCGTACTTGTCTGCCACATGTTTGTAATTTTTACGCTGGCGTTATTTTGCGAAACAACACAGTCAGTTCGTTCAAGATCGCGCAAGCCCCAACGCGACCATTTAGTTGCCATATGCCCGATTCGATCATTATCGGTCGGTGCTCTCCATAATGAAAGTTGTGGGGCGATAACTCCGTATGGCAGAACAATCTGACCGGATTCATCGACGCAGTTAATAAACAAATCAGAGTGCTTAGATGCCTTAACCGTTAATGAGCGTGAAGGAAGCGCACATTGGCTCCATCCAACCTCTGCCATCGATGGAGACCAGGCGGTGCTTGCAGTACGAACTAGGGAGAAGTTGATAAATCGCTCTCCTAGGCCATCGGGCTTCGTCAGAAACTTGGAAGCAACTTTAACTACCACGCGCTTTCGCGGCCCAACTTTTGCAAGTTTGATACGTCCGCTATCACTAATTAAGCCATCGCGAGTTATTGACCAATGGAGTTCGTACTCGCCTAAATCCTTGAAGAAGTGCTTATTAAATAACGTGTATTGGCCTGCTGCTGATTTAATCGGTGTAATCGATGCGGGAGCCGCAATCGCCTTAAACTCATGCATAGCAGGCTTAGCAGTGCGATCTGGAAATACCATCCCATCACAACAGAAATTTCCATCATGTTTCTTCTCGCCGTAATCTCCCCCGTAAGCATTTCGCTTACTACCGTCAGGCAAAGTTTGAACTGGTCCGTGATCCCAGAACTCCCAAATAAATCCGCCTTGTAAACCCGGAGTCGATTCGATTACTTGCCAATATTCGGCCAAGGTTCCATTGCTATTGCCCATTGCATGTGAGTACTCGCACATAATCAATGGTCGATCTTGCTTACCCGATGTTGCGTAATCTTTAATGGCGCTAATTTCGGGATACATAGGACAGATAATGTCGGTTAAGGAGTGGCTGCCCATCCAGTTTCCACGGATTCCACCCTCGTAGTGCAACGGGCGAGAAGGATCAAAGCTGCGAGCATATGCTGCTGCAGCTTCATGATTTGTGCCTGCACCAGATTCATTTCCTAACGACCACAGCACAACAGCTGGGTGGTGAATATCGCGCTGAATCATACGACCAACACGCTCTACGAATGCCGATAAATATTTCGTGTCATTGCAGATGGATGTAATGAAAGCATGAGATTCGATATTAGCTTCACCAATAACATAGAAGCCAAGTTCATCGCACAAGTCTAAGAAAGCAGCGTCATTTGGGTAATGCGAAGTTCGCACTGCATTAAAGTTCCATCGCTTGAGCTCCAATAGATCTTCACGCATATCCTCGCGAGTTAATGCACGTCCAGTGAAGCGATTAAAATCATGGCGGTTAATACCATAGAAAATTACTGCTTTGCCGTTGACCAAAAGTTCGCGGCCCTTTACTTCAACGCTTCTGAAACCAATTTTTTGTCGCGAAACTTCAACGATATTGCCGGCAGGATCGACCAACTCAATATGAAGCGTATATAAATGTGGGTTTTCAGCCGACCATGGCTTAATCGCCGGTATGCGAGTATTCAGATGAATCTCACCAGTTGGCCATGGTTCAGTTTGAGCAATTGTTTGTGCAACATTTTCAGGCATCTTTCCATGCCAGTATTTGCCGTGAAAATACGCATCAGTTTGGCTTTTAAGCTCTTCATTACGCTCTGTCCATATTGGGGCAACAAAATCCTTCAAAGTTTTACTGATTTGTGACGCCTTAACTTTAGGCAACTCTTCAATACTCACACGCAAGGAATAAGCATCAGTTGAGATGTTATCTATCGAAGCTATGTGTGCGCGAATATCTAACGTTCCGGTCGTAGAATCGATTTCTAAGCCCGGCGTAGTATAAAAACGTTCAATATAAACTTTATTAGTTGCAAAGAGTTTTACGGAGCGAGTGATTCCACCGTGCCACCATTGATCTTGATCCTCAATGTAAGTCGCGTCAGACCATTTCGTAACATCGATGCGTACTGTATTGCGCCCACGTGTCAGAAACTTGGTGACATCAAATTCAGCTGCTAAACGTGAATCTTTAGACATGCCAACTTCAGTTCCATTTATAAAAACAAGTGCTACTGATTCATATCCACCTAAGTGCAAAATTACGCGCTTAGACATCCAGCTATCAGGCACATCAAAATCACGCTCGTACACACCGTGTGGATTATCTGCTGGGACAAAGGGAGGTTGTTCCTCAAAAGGCATCTGAACGTTCGTATAAATTGGTTTGTCGAAAAAGACTTCGCTCTCAGGCTGCATTGTCCATAAGCCGGGGACTGGGATTTGCGCCCATTTCTTGCCAACGCGATGTGTTGGGCTGTGCAGGAGCTGAAAACGCCAGACTCCATCGAGCGAGATTTTTTCTAGATGCTCCAGATTAAGCATGGGCAAGCGATTAACTGAATTGGTCTCTGGGCTCATCCAATAGTTCGTAATCACAGGCCTAAGTCTGCCACCGCCAACCAAAGGGTGGAAATCGCACCAGGTTTGCTTAATGGATACGCTACAGACATACAAAGTTCACTTTGGAGGAGGAGTATCTCGACGTGAAGTTCGAAAATATTACAGATCGTGAGCTCAGTTGGCTCTCCTTTGACCAGCGAGTGTTAGAGCTGGCCGAGGATTCACGTATACCCCTGCTGGAAAGAGTCCGCTTCCTAGCTATTTTCTCCTCAAACTTGGATGAGTTTTTCATGGTGCGCGTGGCCACATTGATGAGCAAACTCGAAAATAATATTACCGATGCCAATGTTGCTGGCATAACACCACAGGATCTGATGCAGGAAATCTCGACCCGAACCAGGGCTTTAGTTGATCGTCAGTCCGACGTATTTCATAAGGACATTCTTGTTAAGCTAAAAAATGAGGGAATTGAGTTTGTTCATTGGGATGACCTGAATGAAAACGAGTTAACGTATGTAAGTAAGCTATTTCAAGATCGGATTTTTCCAGTCTTAACTCCTTTGGCTGTTGATCCATCGCATCCATTTCCATATATATCT
>CAIXPV010000020.1 GCA_903921405.1 uncultured Actinomycetes bacterium | reverse complement strand
TGTTGAACCGGCGCACTCACCGCTCGTGCAGCGACTTCTACTGCCGTAGGTCGGCCAGCTTTGCGCTTACGAGCGATGATGCGACCATCTTCAAATAGTTCGCCGCCCCACACACCTGCCGGCTCTTGACGCGATAACGCACCCTCTAAACACTGTGTGCGCACGGGGCAGCCACCACAGAGTGATTTGGCTTCGGCCACCGCCAACTCATCATCAGAGAAGTACATCTCAGGATCTGCAGTGTGGCATGGCAAATTAAATGATGACCCATCGCTATAGGTGCCAGTGACGGCATCCAAACCGATCTTCTCATCTGCCCAGCCTGGTACTAGTAGTTCGCTGAAGAGAACGCTCATCGTCCTCACCTCTTCTCTTTGTTGGCTAACACTTTCGATGTTAGGTACTGCTCCGGTTGTTCCTAGTTAGTAGTTAGTTTTTTCGGGTAATGAAAAAGGGCCCGAATCCTTTGTGGATTCGAGGCCCTTGGCTTCTAGTTCTTATTCGATGTTATCGAGTAGAACCCCAAGTGGCCTCGTATCCGGCATAGAAAGCGGCGTAAAACGCTGGCTTTGCAGTATGCCAATTAGAATGCTTATTGGTTGTATGAGCAGAAGGAATCACAGCAGAGCGCATCGCGCTTGCTGATACGAATGATGCGTTAGACATATTCGTTCTCCCTTTCGACTCATCATCATTTCGCCAAAGAAATGAATGAATGGCAAGGGTAAAGCATGGGACCGCCTGCATGCAAGTTAATTAAATGCAGCCTTTATTACCATCAAGTAGGGCTCGATTTAAGCGGGAATAAGGCCGGCTTCAACTAGAAAACGTGAAGGCTTGCCGCGATAGCTCAGGTGAAGATCTACCTTTGCTCGTGTAATGCCCACATAGAACAAACGGCGCTCTTCATCGATTGATGCTTGATCATTGCTCGTGGAATTATTCTCAAGCGGCAACAGACCTTCGCTGACGCCCATTAAAAATACTCGCTCCCACTCAAGGCCTTTAGCTGCATGCAGAGTCGCCAACGTTGTCACTGGCATAGTCGGTGGGTTATTTTGCTGCACGCGATCTTCAAGTTCACGCAGATATGTGCGCAAATTCTTTGGGGTAAAACCGCTATCGGCATCTAGCTCGCGCGCCAAGTGCAACAGCGCGGCAATTCCATCGATATGGGCGCCAGCCAAAAACGGTTGGGCCAAGGTGCGAAGTTCATCTAGCCACGAAACGCCCTCCGTTGGAATAACCGAGGCGTTACGCACTAACTTTAAGAACTCTCGTACATCGGGGCGATCAAAGAAACGTTCACTGTTGCGGATTTGATACGGCAGTTTTGCGATATTCATGGCTCGTTCGAGGGTATTGAGTTGGCTATTTGTTCTGGCCAAAATTGCGATCTCTTGAGCCTGCGTACCCTCACCCAATAGTTCTTTAATCCAATCAACGATTCCAGCGATCTCGGCACTCTCGTCCTTAAAGGAATCAACTGATGGTTTATCGCCATGATCATTGAGTGCGACAAGTTCTTGTCCCATCTGGGCTTTGCGCAAAACACTATTAGCCATAAAGGTGATCTCAGGAGTAGATCGATAGCCTGTTGTTAATCGAACAACTTCGGCTTCAGGAAAACGATTAGTAAATGAGTTAAGGAAAACCGGTGTCGCACCGGCAAATGAGTAAATCGTTTGTGCAGGATCGCCAACAACGCAGATTTCTTGGCGCGAGCCAAGCCATGCATTTATTAATCGTTGCTGCAGTGGTGAAATGTCTTGATATTCATCAACAGTAAAAAATCGATACTGATCCTGTACACGTTCGCGAACCTCACGCTCTTGTTCGATCATTGCAGTCGTCAGCAAAAGTACGTCCTCAAAATCCATTGCACGTTCCTGTTGTTTTACAGATTCATAAGCCGTATATACCTTGGCAATTTGTTCGGCATTAATTCGCGGCTTTACTGGGCGCTTACCAAGTTCAGCTAAGTAATCAGAAGGTGCAACTTGTGAGACTTTGGCCCACTCGATCTCTGATGCAATATCTCGCATCAAATCGCGCGAGGTAATCGAAAGCTCGCCAGTGAGTTCGGCGCGCTTAATAGCTTCAGTAATAAAACTGGTCTTAGTGGTAATCAAATCGGGGGTGCGTCCACCAAAGACTTGAGGCCAAAAGAAGGTCAACTGCTTCAGGGCTGCGGCGTGAATTGTGCGAGCTGCAACGGCTGGGACGCCAAGTGAACGCAGACGCATGCGCATCTCCCCTGCAGCGCGGGCAGTAAAAGTAAGGGCTAAAACTTTGTGAGGATCCATGACTCCAATAGCTGCTGCATAGGCGATTCGGTGCGTAATGGCCCGTGTTTTACCGGTTCCAGCCCCTGCAATAACGCAGACAGGCCCGCGCGTAGCAAGTGCCACTGCGCGTTGTTCGTTATCAAGGGCTTCCAAAATCTCTTCGGCGCGGATCTCGTTGGTCATGTACGCCAACTTTCGCCACCATTGAGATCATTAACGGTGAAACCTGTTTGTGCCGTATACCAACCCGTAATCATTGTGCGCGCAACCGAGATTGTTGGTG
>CAIXPV010000019.1 GCA_903921405.1 uncultured Actinomycetes bacterium | reverse complement strand
TTGCGAGATGGCATCACTTAGTCCAGCCTCAGTTTCAACAACGCCCGGAGTTCCGGCAGCAGGTGAGAGCAGGGGTACTGCTTGTACAACATCTTCCATGTAAATTCCTAACGGCGTCTTTGTTCATTAATTGCAGATACGCCCATTGGAATTGGTTCTAGACCGGCGACTTCAGAGATAAGGGTGCACCAACCAGCAATGTGTTTAATCAACTCTGCGGGTTCCACAACTACGGGTGTCCATGATGCACGAATCTCAATCTCTGACTCATCGTTGCGCGGTGATAACTTGCCAAATGATGCACTTGAAACTCGAGTAACCGTGCCACTCGGAGCCGTGATTTCGCAATCGCTATCTGCCAATGATTGCAGGAACCAACTCCAACCGACCTCAGGTAATAAGGGATCTGATTGCATAACGACATCTACATCTGCTCGCACAAATGTCACACAACGAAACTCGCCCTCCCACGTTTCTTGCCCACCTGGTTCATGAAGCAAAACGAAGCGACCAGATGCGATTTCGTCTTCATTATCGCCCAGAAGTCCATTGCTGACATCGGCTGAGAAGGCAAAGGAATACGTTGCCAATTTTTGCGGAGCAGGAACTTCCTCGAGAACAACCTCTGCTCTGGGAGTGAAGGTTCGCAGTTGATCGACTAAGCGTTCAAAGGCTGCGGCATCCATTGTCTAAGGGTATGGAATTAGAAAGGGATATTCGGGGAGGCGGGGCGGTAGCCTTGTATGTATGGCATCACTATTAGCGCTTATCTCAAGTCTTTTATGGGGTAGCGCAGATTTTGAAGGTGGCCGCCTTAGTAAAAAGCATCCACCCTTAGCAGTTTTAGGAGCTTCTCAAGTATTGGGCTTAGTTTTTGGTCTTCTATTAACTCTTATCTCTTTTAACTCACATCACGATCTCTTTGCAGATCTAGGTTTTATTATTCCTGGAATTTGTGCAGGCCTGCTTGGCTACTGTGGTTTAGCGTGTTTATATGCAGGTCTTGCAACTGGCAGCATGGGAGTTGTCTCACCCATTAGCGCACTGAGCGCAGTTATTCCATTGACCTATGCCATTGCGCATGGAGAAAAGCTTTCCGTACTTACATCTATTGGAGTTGTTCTTGCACTCGCTGGTGTTTTTTGTGCAAGTGGACCAGAGCTAAGTTCTGGCCTACCTCTTAAACCACTTCTTCTTGCCGTTGGTGCGGCCTGTGGTTTTGGCACTGCACTGACATTTATCTCCATAGGTTCACAGACCAGCGCATTGATGACGATGGTGATGATGCGTGCGGCAACCTTTGTAGTGACGGTGGGATTAGCAGTTAAATATCGAACTATCGGTAGTTTTGCAGCAGTTGAGTTCCCGGGATTAATCTTTATGGGAGTTGCCGATTTTCTTGCTAACTTACTTTTGGGAGTTGCTTGCAATAATGGATCGGTTGCAGTTGCAATGGTTCTTGGATCCTTCTATCCAATTGCTACTGCAGTTCTGGCTTTTCGTTTTCTCCATGAACGATTACACGCTGTGCAGTATGTGGGTATCACTTTGGCCGTTGCTGGTGTCGCACTCATTTCAGCTTACTGATCTCCATGCGTGATAGAAAATGGTTCCGTCGATTTCACTCTTGGTGGAGTTACTAAAACTCTCCAACGCAGATTTCCAATCAAATATATTTACACCACCACGTGCAGGAGTAATAGTTAGATAGAGATCATCAATTGCACGTGCAGCTATCAGTTCATTAATTAACGTGATGCCGCCTTCAATGTGAATGTTGTCGCCAAATCGCACTTGGGCATCGCTTATCGCTTCAGCGATAGATTTATTCCATACAGTGGCATCTGGATTCTCTGGTACAGGATTGGTATCGCTGCGCGAAATTATTATCAGCGGTACGGGCGTCTTTGAATATGGCTCGCAGCGAGCGGTATTGCCACCAATAATGATGCAGTCAAAACTACGGCGCCTGGCCAGAAAGTCGGCTCGATCAGCTGGGCTGCTGATGCCGGAAGAGTTATTGCCCCACGATGTCGAGCCATCAATGCCTACAACCAGCGAGGATGAGATTCCCATAGCGCCAATCATCGCATTTTCACCCCTTCTTCACAGAATTGAGCCCTGAAGAAGTTGAGCCGATGGGTTAAAGGTAGTTAGCCTGTGATGTGTGTTAGCCATGTCCCGTGCCCCGATCGCTGGGGTTGTGGGCTCGATCTTCCTACTTGCCTCGTTAATGCCTGTGGCACATGCGGCTCAGACGTTGGAGCAGGTGCAGGCCAAGGTGTTGCAGTTAGAGGAAGATGCGACAAGCGCCGCTGAAGGTGCGCAAGAAGCCAAAGTTAAATTAAACGCACTCACCAAGACTCTCAATGGAATTAAGGCTAAGGCGGCAGTCCAAGGGCAAACGTTGAGCACACTTCAAAAATCTCTTGGATCAATTGCTATTGAACAGTACAAAGCTGGGGGCTTGAGTCAAAGCTTGGAGTTACTTTTCTCCTCTGATCCAACACTCTATCTTTCATCTGCTGGCGCACTCGATGCTATTACACGTAGAAAATCGGCAGAGCTCAGAAAATATGAAGCTGCCCAACAACGTTTGAGTGCAACGACGTTAACAGTCAATGACAAATTGGCATTGGTCACGGCAGCGCAGAAGAAATTTAAGGCCCAATCGGCGCTGGCTTTATCAAAACTAAAAGAGGCCGAAGTTCTTCTATCAAAGTTAAAGAAGGCCGATCGTGAACGCTTAGCTAAGTTAGCTGCGGCGCGAGAGGATGCAGATCAAGCGTCGTCACAAGTTGCTGCACGATCTGCAGCTGGAGTCTCAGGGCGCGCAGGTGTTGCTCTCAAATTTGCGCTCAAGCAGATTGGTGATCGATATGTGTTCGGCGCCGCCGGGCTAATCACTTGGGACTGTTCTGGTTTAACTATGCGCGCTTATCAAGCAGCAGGGGTCTCGCTTCCGCACTCATCGGCGGCACAGTCTCGAATGGGAAAGAAAGTCTCTCTGAAAGCACTCAAGCCAGGAGATCTACTATTTTTTGGACGTCCAGTTTCTCATGTTGGAATGTATTTAGGTGGCGGCAAAATGGTTCACGCACCGCGATCGGGCTCCAGAGTAAAAGTCACGACAAGTGGCTCGCTTGGTCGAAAGCCATTAGTTGGGGCACGCCGTTATTAAGACAACTATTTTCGTCACCAATGATTTTGGCCCAAGAGCTGGGGGCATTGAGACCTTCGTCATTGGATTAATTGAACGCATGCCCTATGGATCAGTAACTGTTTACACATCAAACCAAGGCGATACCAGCGAATACGATCACAGTTGGCTGGCTACGTATGGAGTGAGAGTGATTCGGGACAGAGCAAAGATTTTATTACCAACACCTAGAATTGCTCGTGCTGTTGCTGCAATAGTAAAAAAAGAGAAGATTTCTACTGTGGCATTTGGTGCGGCCGCACCTTTAGCGTTGATGTCACCAACTCTGCGCCGTGCTGGCGCACAGCGAATAGTTGCCCTGACTCATGGGCACGAGGTGTGGTGGTCTCAGCTTTTTCCATTTAATCTAGCGATGCGCCGTATTGGCAGCACAACGGATGCATTGACGTATTTAGGTAGTTTTACAAAAAAAGCCATCTCACGGTCTCTAAGTAAGAAATCGGCAGATGCGATGGTGAAAATCGCTCCAGGAATAGATATCGATCACTTCAAGCCCACTGATGCTAGCCAGCTAAAGAAAGAGTTAGGTCTTGAGAATAAAAAAATTGTCGTCTCTGTTGGACGATTAGTTCATCGTAAAGGCCAGGACAAACTTATTGAAGCCATGCAGAGAGTTGTTCACGTTATTCCCGAAGCACATTTAGTGTTGGTCGGTGAAGGGCCATATAAAAAGCATCTGGTCGAATTAGTCCATACATACAAACTTACTTCCCACGTAAGCTTTATCGGTCGTATTCAATACTCGCAGTTACCGCGCTATATATGTATTGGCGATGTCTTTGCCATGCCATCTAGATCACGCTTCTTTGGTCTTGAAGTTGAAGGCTTGGGGATTGTCTATTTGGAGGCAAGTGCGTGTGCTCTGCCGGTCATTGCTGGTGCATCTGGTGGTGCACCAGATGCTGTTATTGAGGGAGTCACCGGTGTGGTGGTCGATGGTTTGGATACTGCAGCTATAGCAGCAGCTGCTATAGAGCTGTTAAATAATCCAACACGTAGCAAAGAAATGGGCATAGCCGGCCGAGAGTGGATTGAAAAGCATTGGCGCTGGGAGCTATGGGCTAAAGAGTTTTCGAAACTTTTACAAAACTAGATTATTCATCCTGGCTTTATTAACTGCTGCAGTTCGATTTGCAACTTCTAGTTTTCTAAAGATAGATGCTAAATGTGTTTTAATCGTCGATTGACTTACAAAAAGTGAGAGTGCAATCATTTCAGTGGTGGCACCTGTTGGTAGGAGCGCCAAAACATCAAACTCTCGCGGAGTTAAGTGAAAACCATCGTTGTTAGTCTTGATTGCTCTACTTAGTCCTTTTGCTGAAAAACTTAGAGGAGATTTAGTTGAGAACTCAATGGCCGCTAAGAGTTCAACCATCGGAGCGCTCTTGCTGACAAAGGCGCTAGCACCGGCCTGCATTGCCGCAATCAGATGTCCATCATCGTGGCTCAGAGTTAAGACCACGATTCCTAAAGTGGTAGAGAGCTTGCGAGCCCAGGTGATGATGTCGAAGCCACTGCCATCTGGCAGATTGAGATCTACGACAATGACATCGGGATTCACTTGTGCGATAACGAGGCGTGCTTGGGCCTGTGTTGCCGCCTCCGATACAACGTCATATCCCGCTTCGTGAAGTGCCCTCTTGAGACCCTCACGAACTATCGCATGGTCATCGATTATGACAACCCGCTTCATGTATCTGCCCGTGGAATCTTTATGTAGATGCGAGTTCCAGTTTCCGTGGAATCAATGGACATGCTTCCATCCAAATCCTTTATACGTTCACTCACGCCGCGAAGACCATCATGACCATCTTTAATGCATGCACCACCGATGCCATTATCGGCAATCATCAATGAGATTTCGCTGGCCTGTGAGTGCTCATCGATATTTCGAATTAATTCGTTGAATACGCGGGATAGTTCATAGAGTTGATCGCCTCCATGTATGTCCTCGGTCTTTGTAGGAATAGTTCGAAGCTGGAAGATTTCACGACGGACTCGCTCGATTGATTCGGTGACGCTAAATCGCAGTTCCCTAAGGTCACTGCGAAGTTCGTCAGGAGTATTGATCTGAGCAACGAGGGAGTCGATGAAATAGCTCAACCCCACGAGATCTTGGGCTATGCCATCGTGTAACTCCTGTGCGAGTTTTACTCGCTCATTTGCGCTCACATACGTGTTACTTGGTAAAGAGTTGTTCAATCTCCTTGGCGAACTCTTTTGCAACTACATGTCGTTTGATTGAAAGTTTGGCAGTTAGATGCCCACCTGCAATCGTAAAGTCAGTTGGCAAAATTACAAACTTTCTAATTGATTCTGCTTTACTGACCGCCTTATTAGCATCATCGACTGCAGTTTGAATTACTGACATTAAATCAGGGTCGTGGGCTAAATCCTGCATAGAGGCGCCCTCTTTCTTATTGTTTGTAATCCAACTCTTTAAAGCGTCTTGGTCAATGGTCACAAGAGCGGCGATAAATGGTTGGTTATCGCCAACGACCATGCACTGGCTCACAAGAGGATGTGCACGCAAACGATCTTCAAGTACGGCTGGCGCTACATTTTTACCACCTGCAGTAACGATTAACTCTTTCTTTCGACCAACGATATAGAGGAAGCCTTCATCATCGAGTTTTCCAAGATCTCCTGATTGGAACCAACGATCGTTAGTGAATACTTCGCTATCGGCAGCGGGGTTATTCCAATAGCCCCGCATAACGATTGGGCCACGGATTAACACTTCACCATCATCGGCAATCTTGACTGAGGTTCCTGGAACTGGACGACCAACTGAGCCGACGCGATGGGCGGCAGTTAAGTTCAACGTAGCTCCCGCGGTAGTTTCTGTCAGGCCGTAGCCCTCCAAGATTGTGATTCCTGCACCGCGATAGAAGTGCCCCAGACGTGCACCTAGAGGAGCGCCACCAGAAATTGCAGCTTCGACTTTTCCACCCATACCGGCACGGATTTTTGAGTAAACAAGCTTGTCAAAAAGCTTATGCTTAATAGAGAGCAGGGGTGAGATTGATTTCTTATCAAGGCTTTCTGAGTATGCAATCGCAACCTCTGCCGCCTTAGCAAATATTTTGCCTTTTCCTGCAGCAACTGCACGTGCCTCTGCGCCGTTGTAAATCTTTTCAAAGATACGCGGAACTGCTAGAACAAAGGTTGGCTTGAAGGTGGCTAAATCCATCGGAAGTCTTCCGACAGGGTCACTGCAGTGCGCTAAGTGCAATCCAGCAGCGATTGCACCGATTTCGACCATACGACCAAAGACGTGGGCAACAGGAAGAAATAGAAGCGTTGATCCATGTGGCTTAAGGAATAAATCTGCGGCTCCTTGAACTACGTTGCCGCACTCTGATAAGAAATTACTATGCGTTAAGACCACACCTTTTGGCTTACCTGTTGTTCCAGATGTGTAAATGATAGTTGCAATCGTATCTGGCACTAATGCATTTCTGCGTCGATCTATCTCATCATCGCCAATATGGGTTCCAGCCTTTGTTAAAATACTTAAGACATCCTCTGTCATAGTCCATACATGCTTAGTATGCGATGGTAAAACTGTAGAAACCAAATCACGTAGTGCGGGAGTTTCAACAATGATTCCAACCGAGCCTGAGTCGTTAAGAATCCAATCGATTTGCTCGGCCGAAGATGTGTCATAAACCGGAACAACGATCGCGCCGGCAAACCAAATTGCAAAATCTAGAATCGTCCACTCATAACGTGTCCGCGACATGATTGCGACGCGATCACCAATTTGAATTCCAGCTGCGATTAGACCTTTTGCTGTTGCGCGAATCTCTTGTTCGGCTTCGCGAGCAGTCACGCTCTGCCAACCATCGCCAAGTGGCCTCGATAGGATGATGCGCTCTGGCTCAAACCAGGCCCGCTCTGCAATCAGATTAGTCAGGTTACCGGCGGTTGCTGCTGGGACAAGGGCTGGGTTT
>CAIXPV010000018.1 GCA_903921405.1 uncultured Actinomycetes bacterium | reverse complement strand
CTGAAATTACCCAAGAGATCAGTGAAATTGTTGGCGGCGCAGACGCGTTGGCCTCAGCTAGTGCAGGGAGTGAATGATGTCGGCATCAACAGGTAAAGGTCGCGTAGCTCGCGTTATTGGACCGGTCGTGGATATTGAATTTCCAGCCGATTCAATGCCATCGATCTTCAACGCGCTACACGTAGAGGTAACCATGTCAGGTACTACACGTACCTTGACGATGGAGGTCGCCCAGCACATCGGTGACAACCTCGTGCGCGCGATTTCCATGCAGCCAACAGATGGAATGGTCCGTGGTGCAGAAGTATCTGACACTGGATCTGCAATCTCTGTGCCGGTAGGTGACGTCACAAAGGGACACGTATTTAACACTCTTGGTGAGTCAATGGATGTTCCAACATCATCTCTTGATATCAAAGAGCGCTGGCCAATTCACCGCAACGCTCCAGCCTTTGATCAACTTGAGTCAAAGACTGAGATGTTTGAGACTGGTATTAAAGTTATTGACCTTCTCACACCTTATGTAAAGGGCGGAAAGATCGGCCTATTCGGTGGTGCAGGTGTAGGTAAAACTGTTTTGATTCAAGAGATGATTTATCGGGTAGCTGAAAACTTCGGTGGTGTATCTGTGTTCGCCGGTGTTGGTGAGCGTACTCGTGAAGGTAACGACTTATTTTTGGAAATGACTGAGACCGGCGTTATTAATAAGACCGCTTTAGTCTTTGGTCAGATGGATGAACCACCTGGAACGCGTCTTCGCGTTGCTCTCTCTGCCCTCACAATGGCTGAGTATTTCCGCGATGTACAAAAGCAGGATGTTCTTTTGTTCATCGACAACATCTTCCGCTTCACACAGGCAGGCTCTGAGGTTTCAACACTTCTTGGACGTATGCCATCTGCAGTGGGTTATCAGCCAACGTTGGCCGATGAAATGGGTCAGCTACAAGAGCGAATCACATCAACCCGTGGTCACTCAATTACATCTATGCAGGCAATTTATGTTCCTGCCGACGATATTACTGACCCAGCTCCACACACAACGTTTGCGCACTTAGATGCAACAACTGTTTTGTCTCGTCCGATTTCAGAGCTTGGTATCTATCCAGCTGTAGATCCACTTGACTCAACATCACGCATCTTGGATCCACGCTACATCGGAGAGCATCACTTCCGTGTTGCTAACCGTATTAAGCAGATTTTGCAGCGCTACAAGGATCTTCAAGACATCATTGCCATCCTTGGTATCGATGAGCTCTCTGAAGAAGACCGTATCTTGGTAGGCCGCGCACGTCGTATTCAGCGCTTCTTGTCACAAAATACTTTCGTTGCCAAGGTCTTCACCGGTATCGAAGGTTCATTTGTTCCGCTAGTCGACACAATCGCAGCCTTTGAAGCACTTGCCGATGGAAAGTACGATCACGTTCCAGAGCAGGCATTCTTCATGTGCGGTGGACTAGATGACGTAGAGCGTCGTGCCGCTGAACTTGCTGCAAGCGTTGGAAAGTAAGTAAAACAATGACACTTAAAGTCGAACTCGTATCTCCAACAGAGCGCGTCTGGTCGGGGGAGGCAACCTTTGTCTCAGCCCGAACAGTGGAAGGTGATCTCGGTATTTTAAGTGATCATGCACCGCTCTTTGGAGTACTTGTCGATGGTGCTGTCAGTATTAAAGGTAGCGATGGGACCACCACATCATTTAATGTAAGTGGTGGGTTCTTATCGGTTGCAAATAACCGCGTTTCAATCTTGACTGAAACGGTCACTCGGTAAGTTATTTTAAGTGGTGTTCAGTCTCAATGACTCGAACAGTCTTTGATTTTCCACGCATCACAATCGATTGGCTAACTGCGCCAAAGCTCGTGTAGCGGATTCCCTTAATTAGTTCACCGTCAGTAATTCCAGTGGCAGCAAGAAATACATCATCGGAGTTCACTAAATCCCTAGTGTGCAGCACTGGACCAGATGCTTTGCCATCGATGTGCAGACGACCTTGGATTGCACCACCCAAGCAGATCATGGCGGCGGCGGTAATAACGCCCTCAGGTGTTCCACCAATACCCATCAATAGATCAATACCCGTATGTGGCCGAGCGGTTTCAATCGCTGCGGCTACATCGCCATCTTGAATCAATCGGATTCGGGCGCCGGCTGCTCTAATCTGCGCGATTAATTGTTCATGTCGTGGACGATTAAGTACTACGACCGTTATATCGCTCACTGATAAGTTTTTAGCCTTGGCAACGGCATTGATGTTTTCAGCTGCGGAAGCATCGATATCAATGACATGTGCAGCCTCTGGACCAGTAACGATTTTGTTCATATAAAAACTTGTTTGCGGATCAAACATTGTGCCGCGAGGAGAGAGCGCAATGACTGAGATTGCACCATTCATACCATTGGCTGTTAGTGATGTTCCATCGATTGGATCTACAGCGACATCGCATAGAGGGCCTTCTTGATTACCCACGTGCTCGCCATTGTGTAGCATCGGAGCACTGTCTTTTTCACCTTCACCAATGACGACAACACCAGCCATATCTACGGTGTTAATCATCGCGCGCATAGCTTTTACTGCAGCATCATCGGCAAGATTTTTTTCTCCACGCCCAACCCATGGCGCAGCAGCGATTGCGGCGGTTTCTGTTACTCGAATAAGTTCAAGAGCTAAATTACGATCTGGGATTGGAGGCATTATTCACGGCTCACTTTCGCACCTAGGGTACATAGTTGTTCTGCAAAGTTTGGATAGCCACGATCAACGTGAAATGCCTGATCGATAGTTGTCTCGCCATCACTGACTAGTGCTGCCAAAATCAAGCCAGCACCAGCTCGGATATCAGTTGCTTCAACTGGGGCGCCGGATAGTTCGGCAATACCATCAATCGAGGCGTGATGTCCGTCAACGTTAATGTGCGCACCTAAACGTATAAGTTCGTTAACAAACATGAAACGTGATTCAAAGACATTTTCAGTCACTAGTGAGTGCCCATCTGCAATTGCATTGAGTGCGATAACCATTGGCAATAAATCAGTGGGAAAACCAGGGTAGGGAAGCGTTGATACATCGATTGCTTGGGGACGCGAGTCCATGCGTATTCGAATTCCATCGGATGTAGAAGTAACGATTGCGCCAGCACTTGCTAATTTTTCCAATGGCAACTCTAAATCGCTGGCCCGTGCACCATGAATTGTTATATCTCCACGAGTCATCGCAGCAGCAAAAGCCCAAGTTCCAGTGATAATTCGATCCGGAATTGTGACATGTGTCGTCGGGTGCAGCTCAGATACGCCTGTGATAGTTATCAGCGGAGTTCCAAGACCTTGAATCTTGGCGCCCATTGAAATAAGAAACTCACCGAGATCGACCAAGTCGGGTTCGCGTGCAGCGTTATCAATCGTAGTTATGCCTTTGGCCAATACGGCCGCTGTCATAATATTTTCAGTTGCCCCAACACTAGGAAAATCTAACTCAACGCTGGCACCGACTAATCCATTAGGTGCTTCTGCAATAACGTAGCCATGCTCTATGTGGGCTTTTGCGCCAAGAGTTTCTAAACCTTTAATGTGAAAATCTAATCCCCGAGAACCAATTGCATCCCCACCAGGAAGTGCGACTTCGGCCTGTCCGATTCTGGCCACGAGCGGACCTAAAACATTAATAGATGCACGCATTTTTCGCACTAAGTCATAATCGGCACGGTGACCAGGAGTTGCTGGGACATCGATTGTCACCGTGGATTCGTTGTGAACGACGGTGCATCCTAAGCGAGTCAAGAGATCGGACATGATGTCTACATCTGCGATTTCCGGGACGTTGGAAATTGTTGTTTTTCCACTGGCTAAAAGTGAAGCGGCCATCAGCTTGAGTACTGAGTTTTTTGCCCCAGTCACCGTAACCTCACCGCGCAGGCGTGCTCCACCTACAACGCGGAATCGGTCCAGAGATGCCATGGTGGCAGTCTACTTATAGGCTACGGGCATGGTTAATTTAACGCGCATTTATACCAAGACCGGCGATGATGGCACCACGTCCCTTGGGGACATGAGCCGAACATCAAAGAATGATCCACGCCTAGAGGCGTATGCGACAGTAGATGAAGCTAATTCGTCAATTGGCGTTGTGCTCTCAACTGATCAACTCAGCGATGATGTCCGTGCACTGTTAGTGCGAATCCAAAATGATCTCTTCGACGTTGGAGCTGATTTATGTACACCTATTGTGGATTCACCTGCCTTTGAACCTTTGCGCGTTCTTGAGTCGCAAGTTGAATATTTAGAGGCTGCAATCGATAAATACAATAGTGAACTTGAATCTCTTCGCTCATTCGTCCTGCCATCTGGTACATCAGCTGCTGCACACCTGCATGTTGCACGCACTGTGGTTCGTCGGGCCGAGCGGTGCACGTGGGCTGCAATTCACGCTTTCGGTGGTGGAGTAAGTCCAATAACAGCTAAGTATTTAAATCGATGCTCCGATTTATTATTTGTCCTAGCTCGTTATTCTAATAAAGAAATTGGTGATCAGCTTTGGGTGCCAGGGGCTAATCGCTAACTGGCACGTAGTTTGTTGATGGAATCTTTTCAGTTGTCGCATCATGATGGCAGTTAGCAGTAACGCCAGCGACGGTTCTATGAAGCTCCAATGGCTCTTGGCTAATTAGTAGCACTGTCGTAATTTGGCGTCTTGCCGTTTCTTTAATAGTTGTTCTAATATTTCCATACACTTTAATAGTCTTGTCATCGAATGACGTTTGACCAACAACCTTTGCCGTGATATCCCACCACGTGCAGCCATTTAATGATGCTAGTTGCACTGCCCCGCACGAGTATTTTTCGCAGATAGGAACCCCATCTACTAATTGGGCAAGCTGACGAGTTAAAACTTTGCTGTTTGAGGCTGTTCCAACGAGCTCTTGTGCCGTTGGAATCTTGGCGTATACCTCACCATTCTTTTTAAAGCCTTTAGGAGGCCAAGTAGGTGATGGGGAAGGCGAGATATTGATTTTTTTCTTGAGGCTAATAATTGCATGCGCAGATGGCGCTGATTTTGTCGCAGCATCAGCGTTAGGTGCAATCAGTACTGCAACCACGATGAGAAGGGATAAGCGCTTAATCGCGATCCCACTTAAATTTACGCACTGAAAAGAAGACACCGATAACGAGCCACACCACCAGGATTACAAAAGTCTTTCCATTTTCCCATGATTTGGCTACTTCCTGCGTTGCAAATGAATCAGGCAAGAAGACCGAACGCATTCCCTGAGTAAGCCATTTAAGCGGGAATAGTGCCGCAAACTGCTGCATCCATGTAGGTAGCTGGGTGAAGATAAGAAAGACTCCGCTAAAGAACTGCAAGACAATAACGATAGGTGAAACCACAGCAGATGCACCTCTGCCGCTCTTTGGAACAATTGAAAATGCGATCCCTAACGCAGTTGAGCAAGCGCTACCTAGCAAAGTGAGCCACGTAAATGTGATCCATTTATTGATATCAGTAGGCATATCTACGCCAAAGAAGATAGCGCCAAATCCAAGCAGCATAAGGATTTGGATAACCATGCTTACAGAAACCAGAATTGCTTTTCCGATGAAATAACTTGAGGCCGGCATTGGCGTGCCTCGTAACCGCTTTAGGGCGCCAAAATCACGCTCCAGAGGAATAGTAATTGCTAGAGCTTGAAAACCAGTATTAACTAAACCAGAAGCAATCATTCCTGCGACGAAGTATTGAGAAAAAGTTACGTTAGGCGCAATTGTGTCAGTAAAGACTGAACCGAAGATAACGAGCAAAATAACTGGAAAAAGAAGTGTAAAGACGACGGATTCACGCTGGCGTGAAAACTGCTTAATCTCTAACCCGCCGCGACGAATACCCAGAGAAATCGCACTGGGAATCTTATTCATGAGTTATGCCAATCATTGTCAAATAGATATCTTCAAGTGATGGACGAGTAACAGTGAGCTCTGGAATCTCACCATTAAATTGTGCAGTTAACTTACTGACCAAGGACGTTGGATTATCTGTTGCTAATGATTTGATCTCTGCTCCATCACGCCATGAAACAAGGGCCTGTGCTGTGCTACGCCCTCCTAGTTCGGCAGGAGTAGAGACTTCAATAATCTTTCCATCGTTAATAACGCCTACTCGATCGGCCAATGCTTCAGCTTCATCTAAGTAATGGGTGGTCAGTAAAATAGTTGTTCCATTGCCGCGAAGTTTTTCGATTAACGCCCAAAAGGAGCGTCGAGCTTCAGGGTCAAAACCTGTAGTTGGTTCATCAAGAAATAGAAGCTCGGGGTTGCCAATGATGCCAAGTGCAACATCTAAGCGTCTGCGCTGCCCACCTGATAAATTTCGAATCAATGAACCAGCTTTTTCATCTAATCCAACGGAGTTAATAACTTCTTCAACATTACGAGGATTGGAGTAGTAGCCGCTGAAGTGTTCGATGGTCTCGATAACAGTTAAATCTCCCGAATCTGATGTCGACTGTAGGACTATGCCGATCCGATTGCGCCATTGCCGAGCAGCATTGCCTTCATCGTGTGGGTCAAAGCCTAAAACCCTTACCTGTCCGGCATCACGCATGCGAAAGCCTTCAAGGATTTCAACGATTGTCGTCTTACCAGCGCCATTTGGTCCCAGAAGAGCGAAAATCTCACCGGTTGCTATTGTGAGGTCAACTCCTCGAACGGCATGAACATCGCCGTAACTCTTTGTAAGGCCGCTCACCTCGATAGCGTTCATATTGCAATACTACTATGGGAATTACTATGCGAAAATAGGGCCATGAGTCCGCGTAAAAACTACCCCAAGAATAAGCGGCCGAAATCCGATGATCGAGATATTGCAACCTCGAATCAAAGCTTTGAAGAACACCACGAGGGTCTCTATACAGTTCGCAAATTAACTGGCTCAGGTTCAACTAAACCATATCGTTGTCCGGGGTGTGATCAAATGATCCCTATGGCAACCCCACACGTGGTTGCATGGTTAGATGGAGATGAAGATAGTCGCAGGCATTGGCACAGTGCATGCTGGGCAAAGAAAAATAATCGTCGTCCTAATACTGAACGAACTCGTAACGCCCCGCGTTATTAACCTAAGCGCCCTTTTAATAACTTCGTTAGCTTAATAACGATGGTGTCATCTTGAGGTCTACGTTTAAAGCTTAAGAACTGCAACGGAAGATAGAAACGTGTGCGAACAACGGTTCGTGCAAATGTATATTCCAATAATCCCTCTGGCCCATGCACGCGACCCGAACCGCTATCTTTCACACCGCCAAATGGCACTGATGCTATTGCGGCAAATGCAAATGTTGAATTGATTGCCACCATTCCGCACGTAAGTTGGCTTGCAATTCGCTTACCTTGACGCTTGGACCATACATTGGCACCTAGCCCATATTTAGAGGCGTTAGAAAGATCAACTGCTTCACGCATATTAGCTACGCGATTAATAATAATAATTGGACCAAAAGTCTCTTCACGTACGGCCGTTGAATCCTCTGGAACATCTACTAATACAACTGGTTGCACAAATGGAGCTTGTACGGACTTCGGTCCTCCATAAACACATGTGCCTCCATCTGCAATTGCAGCTTTGATGTGAGATTGGATGACTTTGATTTGGGCAGGCATTGTTGCAGGCCCGTAGTTACCGTCCCCAGGTGCGCCAGCGTGAATTGTGGCAGCTAGCTCAACTGCGCGAACAATAAACTCATCGGCAACTTTTTCATCGACATACACTCGCTCAGCACCGATGCATGATTGACCTGCATTAGCCATGGCAGACCACATAGTTGCATCGGCAGCACGCTTAATATCGGCATCAGCGGCGACAATAACTGGATCTTTTCCACCACACTCAAGGACAACAGGTGTCATGGTTGCAGCGCATTGGGCGGCGACTAATTTGGCGGTGCGAGTAGATCCGGTAAATGAGAGTTTATCGATGCCGCTTGCACAAAGTGCGCTTCCAGTTTCGCCTAAGCCAGTGATGGTTGTGAGAATATCGGCGAAAGGTGCGACTTCACTAAAACTTTCTTCAAGCCACACACCAACACCAGGTGTGTACTCACTCGGCTTGAAAACAACTGTATTTCCAGCGGCCAAGGCATAAGCGATTGATCCCATTGGAGTAAAGATTGGATAGTTCCATGGTCCAATAATTCCAACAACACCAAGAGGTGCACGTTCAACGCTCGCCGACATATTTGCCATCAGCAAACCAGGACGTCGATATGAGGTTCGCATGACATCTTCTGCATTACGCGCAGCCCAACCAATATGGTTCACGGCAATACTGGCTTCAAGGCGTGCATCACTGAGAGGCTTTCCAGTCTCTAAGGAGATCAGCTCTGCTATGTGTTCTACTCGATCAATAATGAGAGCGCTCCATGCCAGCAAAACTTTCTTTCTACCGGTAAATCCAAGAGCTTGCCAGGCAGTAGTAGCAGTTCGAGCGTGATCAACTGCATCATTAACCTGTTCTTTGCTCATAATTGCATACGTACCGATATCTTCACCAGTAACTGGATTATGTGAATTGAACGAAGGTTTACGTTTAGCAGCCATAAGCACAATCGTAGTCGTGAGTAGATAGGATTTGTAGCATGAGCGAGATCATTAGACCCAGCACTATCTTGCCTGCCAATCGCACGGTTTTCCATGTAATAACCAGTGATGGCGTTGACCTCATTGGAGAAGTTGCTGCACCACTTGGTGCTTCACGAGGGGCGATTTTGTGTCTACACCCGCTGCCTATCGCTGGCGGAATGATGGATAGTCATGTACTTAAGAAAGCGGCTTATCGTTTACCCGCGATGGCTGGCATTACCGTAGTGCGATTTAATACTCGTGGCACCACAAGTGAAGTAGGAAGCAGTACGGGTGAGTTTGATAATGGAAATGCTGAAGGTTTAGATGTGTCAGCAATGCTTTCTTACTGTTTTGATACCTTGAAGTTAGAGAATGTATGGGTAGTAGGCTGGTCATTTGGAACAGATTTAGCGCTGCAGCACGCAAAAGATCTTCGCCACAATGGACTTATTCTGCTGAGTCCGCCGCTTCGAACCACAACTGATGAAGAGTTGCAGTATTGGAATGTAGATCAACGTCCAATCGTGGCATTAGTTCCTGAACTCGATGATTACTTACAACCACAAGAGGCTGCACTGCGTTTTTCAATTACTCCGAGAGTGAAGATAATCGCAGTTGATGGCGCAAAGCATTTATGGTTAGGCGAACCCTTTGTTAATAGGGTGTTATCTGAGATAAATTCAATTGTTACTGGCGATATCGAGACGCTTCCGCTTGAGTTTTAAGAATTATTTGCTCTAGGAATTACCACTTCATCCAAGATCAAAATGATGGCTGCAGCTACTGGCACTGCAAGTAAGCCACCAATGAGCCCGAGCAACGAAGAGCCAATAAGTGCAGAGATGATTGTTACCGCACCTGGAACCGAGAGAGTCTTTTTCATGATTCGCGGCGTAACAACATAGTTTTCGATTTGAACGTAGACAACATAGGCAAGAAAAGCGATGAGGCCTAGCAGAACTGATTGAGTGAGCCCAATTATTGTGACGATTGAACAGCCAATAAAGTGGCCAACCAGCGGAATCAGTCCACAAACTAAGACGATCATGCCAATTGCAATTGGTGAAGGTAGTCCAAGAACCAGAGATAAGAAGAAGACAAAAACCGATGCCATCGCTGCGATAATTATTTGGCTGCCTACGAATGAGCCAACTCGCGCAATAATCGCCTCTGTTAGGCGTCCTACACGCTCGCGGCGACTAGATGGAACAAGTGATAAACCAAGTTCAACGGCTTGTGGAAGTGAGGTGATGAAGTACAAAGTCAGAACAAGAACAGTCAAGAATGAAAAGAATCCTGATAGAACTGATTTACCAACGCCAATGACTCCACCGAAAGTCGAGATCAGTAAAGTACCGTTAGATGTAACAGATTTCAATTTTTCTTGCAGCGTGTCAATGATTCCATAATGGTCATTAAGATTTGAAATAGTCGAGTTATTTTTTAGATCTGTCAGTAACTGCGGAGCCTTATCAATTAATTGAGTTCCTTGAGAGATTACTGGTGGCAAGACAACAAGGGCAAAAAAGATAACGAAAAGAATTACGGCAGAAAAAATAACGGCTACTGCTGCGCTGCGAGACATGTTTCGCCTGCGAAGTGCCTCAACAGCAGGGTTTAGTCCGGTCGCCAAAAATAGAGCGATAAGTATCAAGACGAAAATTTGGCTAACGCTTGCAAGGGCACGCATTAATAGAATTGCCGTTAGTGCGCCTAGTGTCGCAATGAAGCCAAAGTAAAAAGGATGAGCTCGATTTATTGGCTCGCCCAAAGTTCCATAGTCAACTGCCGGGGTGGGGGCTTTAACGGTTCGAGCCGTTGCCTTCTTAATTCGCGTTGAAATTGCCATAGATCCATTGTAAAACCACCACCTGCTCTAGTGGTGACACGCAGTTCATCTTCCCGTCACATTTATACGCAAGAATGGGCTCCATGGCACTGCGCATCACTGGGTTAGGCGAAGAGATCGCCGCGGTTACTGGCCTGCCATGGAATCAATCGCTGGAGGAGTGGCCTGAAGATCCAGCATTGGCTGAAAAGCGGGGAATCTCTCGACACGTTGTGCGATTAGTGCGCGCCACGAGTGACCCCGAATCACAGGTCTATGCAGTGAAAGAGACGGTCTCTGAATTTGCTAACCGGGAGTACAAAGTACTTCGCGAACTCAGCCACTTAAATGCACCATGTGTTGAACAGATCGCTGTCGTTGAAGGTCGAACCGACCGCAATGGCGAAGAGCTTCCATGCGCAATTGTCACTAGATTCCTGCCGTACTCACTTCCATATCGGATTTTGCTTTCAGGCTCGGTGACCGCCCATGACATAACAACGATGGCAAGTGGCTTAGCTCTCTTGCTCGTGCGTCTGCACTTGCTTGGATTTTGGTGGGGAGATTGCTCGCTCTCCAATACTTTATTTCGCAGAGACGCAGAAGGTTTTGCCGCATATCTTGTCGATGCTGAAACTGGTGAGTTCCAAAAAACTTTGAGTGATGGTCAGCGCGAACATGATTTGGATATTGCAATGTTTAACGTTGCTGCCGAACTCGAAGACTTATCTTTATCTGGCGTTCTCTATCCAGGAATGGATCCAGTTCGCGCAGCTGAAGCAGTTATTCGCCGCTATCGCCGTATTTGGGCAGCGCTAAAAGAGCGCCAATTACTGGATCCCAAGGATCGGCATGCAGTAGAACGCGCGATGCGCCAGTTACATGATTTAGGTTTTGCCGTTGAAGAAGTCTCAATCACAATCGATGGAGATTCGCAGATGCTCTCTTTCCAACCTAAATTAGTTGCAGCTGGTTATCACAGTGCCAGACTCCGCGAATTAATGGGAATTGAGACCGAAGAGCTACAAGCAAAACGCATACTTGCATCCTTTGATCGCTACCACGCTCGTGAACAAAAGTCTGGGGCATCAGTCAGCGAGTTAGCTAAGCGCTGGTTTATAGAAGTCTATGAAGCTACGATTTCGCGCGTTCCCGAACACATGCGTGGTCGCGTTGAACATGCACAGATGTTCCATGAGATTTTGGAAAATCGCTGGTATCTCAGTGAGCACAGTGGAAGTGATGTAGGTCTTGAAAGTGCAATCGATAACTATGTTGCCGAAATCCTTCCGTATCGCCGCGATTCTGGCGTTGAGGTTCCAGTAGTATGAGTACGTGAGCCAGCCCCCAAACTTTGGACAAGCCTTTGATCTGAGCTCGCTAGGACGACCAAAAACCGCACCATCGGCGCACATGCCTGGCCTAGAAGTGACTACTGAGAACTTAACCACTGATTTCTTGCCTAGCTCAAAAGAAAAACCGGTCATCATTATCGCCTGGTCATCACGATCACCAGAATCCCAAGAGATGGTTACGACGCTAGCTTCCCTAGAAAAATCATATGCAGGTAGCTGGATCCTTGGACGGCTAGATATCGATGAACACCCTCAAGTAGCGCAAGCTTTTCAGACCAAGAGCATTCCATATGCCGTTGCAATCATTGCCGAACAGATGGTCCCCCTATTTGAACAGAGTTATCCCGAGGCGCAAATTCGCTTAGTAATAGATAAAGTTTTAGCACTTGCGGCCGAACAAGGCGTTGGTGGAGCTCCTATTGAAGTAAGTGAGCCTGAAGAAGATGAGGCGATGGCAGCATTAGAGGCCGGCGACTTTGTTCTAGCCGAAGCTGCATATAAAAAACTACTAGCACGCAAACCTGCAGATAATTTTGCCAAACTAGGGCTAGCGCAGACGCAGTTGCTTATTCGAACAGATGGACTAGAGCTAGATACTGTCTTGGCTAAAGCGCAAGCATCGCCCAGTGATGTAGCACTGCAATTGCAAGCTGCCGATATGGAGATTGTTAATGGTGGTGTTGAAGCTGCATTTACTCGATTGATTCATCTGGTGAAAGAGTCATCTGGTGATGCACGAAATAAAACTCGCGAACACTTACTGGGGCTGTTTCTACTGGTTGATCAATCGGATCCGCGACTTGTCGCTGCGCGAAGTGCGTTAGCGAATGCACTGTATTGATGGAGACATTAACATTTAAAAGAGAACTAACCTACTTACAGTCCCTATTTTTTCTATTTGGTTTTCTTGTTATGTCCTGGATTCCCAGATTTCCTGAAGTAAAAGCAAATCTAGGTCTGACCAATGGCCAGTTTGGATCACTCCTCAGCACTGCAGCGATTGGATCACTTGTTTCTCTTCTGACCGTAGGTCACTTGGTTCATAACTATGGTGCTAAAACCATCATGAGAATCGCCGTTTCCTCGATTGCCATGAGTTTAATTCTTTCAACAACAACTCATTCAGGTGTCGCATTTCTGATAAGTAACATCATTCAAGGTGCTGCAATCTCAGCCTTTCATATCGCGGTTAATACTCAGGGTTTTAGCTTTCAAGATCGCACTCACAAGCCTGTTATTACCCTATTAAGCGGGTATTGGAGCGTTGGGGCAGTATCTACCGCAATGATATCTGGATTATTAGTTGACCGTGTCAGTTTGAAGATACATATTGTAGTTTTGGCCTTGGTCGTTCTGCTGACGATGCTTTCAATCATTGGACGCATGGATTCGGCTTTAATAAAACCAAACAAGAATCCAAGCGAGGCCTACAAGATTGGTGACTTATTTAAAGGTTTCAGAATTGATTCGTTAGTTTCGAGCGCAATATTTTGTGCACTCTGTTTAGAGTTTAGTGTCAGTGACTGGGCAGCTATATTCACTAAAGAGGATATGGGCATAAATGGTGGATTACATACTCTGCCCTATATTCTCTTTACGCTAGCAATGATCACAGGACGACTGTTTGTTCATACGCTATACAGTAAATTCTCGATGCACTATTTAGTAACGTGCGGAGCTTTACTTTCTGGAATTTCATTTTTATCGGGATTAGCTACAGTCCATCTCGTTGGTGATACCAATAAGACATTGGTGCTTATGGTTCTGTGCATAAGTTTTACTCTTGCTGGGCTGGGTTCATCTTTTCTTGGCCCAAGTATTATGAATATTGCAAACGTTAGGTCAAAATCTCCAGCTAGCGTTGTTATAGGTCAAATGGGTGTAATTAACAATATTGCGATCTTCTTTATGCGTCTCATTATTGCCTGGACCGCTCAAGCAACGTCACTGTCTTTTGCTTTAGTAATTCCAGCGACAATGCTGCTTATCGTTCCTTTTTTTGCCAAGATATTTAAGAGCGCTTAAACCAGACAGTAGCAAGAGGTGGAATTCGAACACTTGCACTGACATGTCCGCCATCTGTGATGCTTATTGCTGAATTAGTAAAACCACTGCCACCAAATTGTATTGAGTCTGTATTAAATACTTCGCTCCACGTGCCAATCATTGGAAATGAAAGCTGGTAACGCTCATGTGGCATCGGCGAGAAGTTAGTGATACTGACAAGAGGCTCACCATTGTCATCCCAACGGGCAAAGGCCAGCACATTGGCGCCGGCATCATTATTTACTAGCCAGGTAAAACCCTCTGATGAGGTGTCTTTTTGCCACAGGGAAGGGGTTTTTCGATAGATTTCGTTGAGTTGGCTAACCATCCCTGCCACGCCGCTATGTTCGCCATACTGCATTAAATACCATTGCAATCCAGCGCTTTCACTCCACTCATCGTTTTGGGCAAACTCACTGCCCATAAAGAGAAGTTTCTTGCCGGGATGTGCCCACATAAATCCATACAACGCACGCAATGTAGCTAGCTTCTGCCAACGATCACCAGGAAACTTGTTAACTAACTGTCCTTTACCATGAACAACTTCATCGTGAGATAGCGGAAGCATAAAGTTTTCACTCCATGCATAGAGAATAGAAAAGGTTATTTCATTATGGTGGTGAACTCTATGTATTGGGTCATATTGAAGATACTGCAATACATCGTGCATCCAACCCATATTCCATTTAAAGCCAAAACCCAATCCTCCTGAATCAGTACTGCGAGTTACGCCAGACCACGCGGTAGATTCTTCGGCAATCATCATGACTCCCGGATGTGTTCGGTATGAAGTTGAAGTCGCTTCTTGCAAAAGCGCTACTGCTTCAAGATTCTCACGGCCTCCATGTATGTTCGGTAACCACTGGCCTTCTTCACGTGAATAATCCAGATAGAGCATGGATGCAACTGCATCAACTCGTAATCCATCGATGTGAAACTCTTCTAGCCAATATAGTGCACTAGCTACAAGAAAATTTCGTACTTCGTTGCGGCCAAAATTAAAGATCAGCGTTCCCCAATCAGGGTGTTCGCCCAGTCGAGGATCTGCATGCTCGTACAGAGCGGTTCCATCGAACTTAGCTAAAGCCCACTCATCTTTAGGAAAGTGTGCAGGCACCCAATCGAGAATTACACCTATACCTGCGCGATGAAGAGCATCAACTAAATGCTTGAATTCATCGGGAGTTCCAAATCTCGACGTGGGTGCAAAAAAAGATGTGACTTGGTAACCCCATGAAGGTCCATATGGATGTTCGGTGACGGGTAGGAACTCAACGTGGGTAAACCCCATTGTCCTAACGTATTCAACTAATTCAACTGCCAGATCGCGATATGACAAACCCAATTTCCAAGAGCCCAGATGGACTTCATAGACACTTACCGGTGCGCGCCAGGATTGGAAATTAGAGCGCTCATTCATCCATGCCGTATCGGTCCAGGAGTATGCCGACTCTTCTATCACCGATGCAGTGAGTGGTGGAATTTGAGTAGCCCTTGCCATGGGATCGGCGTGATCTACCCATCGGCCATCGACACCACATACTGCAAACTTATATTTAAATCCCATGCCGATATTGGGAATAAAGAGCTGCCAAATACCAGAGGAGCCAGTGGGACTCATTGGGTTTGTCGCACGGTCCCAATAGTTGTGATCGCCAATGACGCTTACCGCTTTTGCATTAGGTGCCCAAACACTAAAGCTAGTGCCAGATAACGAGCCATCAGAGGCGCGTTGAACATGAGCACCAAGGACTTTCCATAACTGTTCGTGACGGCCTTCGCCAATGAGGTGCAGATCTAGGTCTTGCATCATGAGATCTTTACTTGTGCAATGTGCGCGGATTTACCAACTGTTGGGTCTAATGAGACAAATGTATGTGAAGACCAGTTATAAGTAGTGTCATCAAGTAGATCACGTGCAGTGAAATGATCACCTACAAGACCAAGTGAATCCATGTCCCAGTGCACCATCGTTCCTTGGGCGAAATTTGGATCAAGGTTTACAACCACCAATATCAAGTTATCTCCGTCGCGCTTAGAGTAAGCGATGATGGCATCAGAATCTGTCGTGTGAAATACCAAGGTGCGCAAACGCTGGAGTGCCATATTGTTTTTACGAATTGTGTTCAATTGAGTAATTAGTGGGGCCAAGGTGTTTTCAGCTTTTTCCCAGTCCCGAACTTTAATTTCATATTTCTCTGAATCCACATACTCTTCACGGCCCTCGCTAAAGGCTTTGTGCTCGAAGAGTTCATAGCCGGCATACATTCCCCATGAGGGCGACAACGTTGCAGCCAGCACAGCGCGCAGCGCAAAAATCGCCGGCTTGCCAGTGTGCAAATGGAACGGGTTAATATCAGGAGTATTTACCCAAAAATTTGGTCTAAAGAACGCACTGGTTTGCGTACTTACTTCGCGTCCATATTCGGTGAGCTCCCACTTGCTGGTGCGCCACGTGAAGTATGTATATGACTGGTGGAAGCCTGCTTTTCCTAGGGTATGCATCATCGCCGGCGCAGTAAAAGCCTCTGCTAGAAAGATTACTTCTGGAGTCTCATTGTTGATAATCGCTAAGACTTCTTGCCAAAAGTGGACTGGCTTGGTGTGAGGGTTATCGACTCTAAAAATCTTCACACCCTTTGAAGCCCACAAACGAATAATGCGAAGGACCTCATCGCGAATTCCTTCGTAGTCATCATCAAAGTTAATGGGATAGATGTCTTGATATTTTTTCGGAGGATTCTCTGCATATGCGATGGTGCCGTCTGCGCGTTTATTAAACCACTCTGGATGTGCGTGAACCCATGGATGATCAGGAGAGGTTTGTAAAGCTAAGTCGAGTGCGACTTCTAGGCCATTCTTGGTAGCCGTTGTAACGAAACTTTCAAAATCTGCCATTGTCCCGAGCTCTGGATTAATCGCATCATGGCCACCATCTGCATTACCAATAGCCCAAGGGACTCCAGGATCAGTAGCTGTTGGAGTGAGAGAGTTATTTGCGCCTTTTCGATGTGCGAAGCCAATGGGATGAATAGGTGGGAGATACAAGACATCAAAACCCATCGCTGCGACAGCTGGAATCCGAAGCGCTGCTGTTGCAAAGTTGCCGCTTGTGATTGTTCCATCGCTATTTCTAACTGCGCCTTCACTGCGCGGAAAAAACTCATACCAAGCCCCAACAAGTGCGCGTTCACGATCTGCTCGTAGTGGATACTTTTCTGATGATCCCAAAACCGTTCGATATTGGGATGTACTGTCGGCCTCTATAACGAAAAAATAGTCTCCGACTTCAGCGACGCTAATTGAGGCTTGAAGTCGGTTAGTTCCGGGTGCTACTTCAGTCATGGCATGACGCGAAACGACTTTTCCAAAGGCATTGTGTACAACAACTTCTGCTGTTAATTGATCATGTCCTTCAATAACAGCTGTGGCATATACGGTTAACTCTTCATGCGGAACTGCTTTTACAGGTACAAACTCTCCACCGAAGTAAATTGAGGGGGAGACATCGCTAATTGCAATTCTTGAGATCAACCTGATCCTTCGGTATTGCCAGCTTCGGCGGCGGATATGTCATCGATACGATACTTAGCCATGGCCGCTTTAACAATGCCATGCTTGATCTGGCCCATGTGTTCCAACTTTTGCAAGGTAGCAATGACAATTGACTCAGCATCGACTTTAAAGTGGCGACGAAGGGCTCCACGCGTATCTGATAGACCAAAGCCATCAGTTCCTAGTGATACAAATGGCGCATCTATCCAGGGAGCGATCTGATCTTGTACGGCGCGCATGTAATCGCTGACGGCGATTACTGGACCGTTGAATCCATCTAACTTGTTAGAAATGTATGCACGACGCTTATCATCTGGATTCATCATGTTATGTCGATCAGTTTTGAGACCATCGCGGCGCAGTTCATTCCATGAAGTAACCGACCATACTGAAGCCTCGACTCCCCAGTCCTCGCGCAGGAGTTTTTGAGCTTTCATCGCCCAGTTAACCCCAACGCCAGATGCCAAAAGCTGGGCAGATTTCTTGCGTTGATTATTAGCTGGAGAATACAAGTAGATTCCCTTAAGCAAACCAGCGACATCTAGATTCTCAGGTTCTGCAGGGTGCACGTATGGTTCGTTGTAAACGGTGATGTAGTAGTAAATATTCTCGCTATTTTCACCGTACATGCGACGAAGTCCATCTTTGACAATATGTCCCAGTTCAAATGCAAAAGCTGGGTCATAAGCAACAACGGCTGGGTTAGTTGAGGCTAGAAGATGTGAATGTCCATCTTCATGCTGCAGACCTTCGCCATTGAGTGTTGTTCGACCAGCAGTTGCACCGATAACAAAGCCTCGTACAAGCTGATCGGCAGCTGCCCAGAAAGCATCTCCCGTACGCTGGAAACCAAACATTGAATAGAAGATGTACATAGGAATCATTGGCTCATCGTGGGTTGAGTACGAAGATCCAACTGCAGTAAATGAAGCAACTGATCCGGCTTCGTTGATGCCTTCATGCAAAATTACGCCCGATGTTGACTCCTTATAGGACAACATAAGTTCGCGATCAACTGCTTGATACTGCTGACCATTAGGTGAGTAAATCTTCAACGTTGGGAACAAGGAGTCCATTCCAAATGTTCTGGCCTCATCAGGAATAATTGGAACGATACGAGAACCAAGTCCTGGATCTTTAATAAGATCTTTGAGCATGCGAACAAAGGCCATCGTTGTTGCAATCTCTTGAGCACCTGAGCCGCGCTTAGCTGATTCATAGACAGAGTCATCGGGTTGTATCAGTGGACGCGAAATAGATCGACGTCGAGGAATTGAGCCACCTAAAGCTTCACGACGTTCAACTAGGTATTTTGCTTCTTCAGAATCCTCAGCAGGCTTAAAGTATGGAGGCAGATACTTATCTAACTTCTCATCGGGAATCTCTAAGTGCAGGGTATCGCGGAACTGCATAATGTCTTCAAGTGACATCTTCTTCATCTGATGCGTTGAGTTGCGGCCTTCAAATGTAGAGCCCAGAGTCCAGCCCTTAATTGTCTTGGCCAAGATAACTGTTGGGCGGCCATTGTGTTGGACTGAGCGCGAATATGCCGCAAATAACTTCTTATAGTCATGGCCTCCACGGCGAAGGCTCCAAATCTTTTCATCGCTCCAGTCGGTAACCATTGCAGCAGTGCGAGGATCTCTGCCAAAGAAATTCTCGCGCACATATGCGCCAGATTCAGCTTTAAATGTTTGGAAATCACCATCAAGGGTCTCATTCATCAACTTAACAAGGGCGCCTTCACGATCTTGTGCAAGAAGTGGATCCCAATCGCGGCTCCACACAACCTTAATAACATTCCAGCCGGCACCGCCGAAGATTGCTTCGAGTTCTTGAATAATCTTTCCGTTACCGCGAACTGGGCCATCCAGACGCTGCAAGTTACAGTTAATAACAAAGGTTAAGTTATCTAATTTTTCGCGCGTGGCAAGACCAATCGCTCCTAATGAATCTACTTCATCAACTTCACCGTCACCTAAAAATGCCCAGACGTGTTGATCGGACGTATCTTTGAAACCACGGTTGTGTAGGTAACGGTTATATCGCGCCTGATAAATTGCATTCAGTGGTCCAATTCCCATTGACACAGTTGGGAACTGCCAAAAATCTGGCATCAAACGTGGATGCGGATACGACGACAAATTACCAGATGGATGTGAGAGCTCTTGTCTGAAACCATCTAGCTGATCTTCACTTAAACGTCCTTCAAGAAATGCGCGTGCATACATTCCCGGACTCGCGTGACCTTGGAAAAAGACTTGATCTCCGCCGCCGGGATGATCTTGACCGCGGAAGAAGTGATTGAAACCAACTTCATATAAGGCAGCCGATGATGCATATGTTGAAATATGTCCACCAACACCAACACCAGGGCGTTGTGCACGATGCACCAACATCGCCGCATTCCAGCGATTAATGGCACGAATTCGACGTTCGATATTTTCATCACCCGGAAAATCAGGTTCATTCTCTGGTGAAATCGTGTTGATGTAATCAGTAGTTCGAAGTGCAGAAAGTCCGACGTTTTTTTCATGAGCACGCTTGAGAAGACTGAGCATTAAATACCTGGCCCGAACTGGCCCTGCATGTTCTAGGGCGGCGTCAAAGGAGGCCTGCCACTCTGCCGTTTCCGATGGATCGGTGTCCACCAACTGGTCGATGAACTGATCGGGCGCCTCAAAGTTTTCGCTCATGGGCCCATTCTTCCCCGAACTGACCAGTAAGTCGAAATGAAAAATCAATTGCCCAGAACTCTTGCAATAACGAGCCAGATTGTGTGGACTTAGCCCGTGCCAGTGCGAATGGGCTTTAAGAAAGGTGACCTGATTTTAGAGGTCGGCCATAGCGATGACTGCGATATCACGGTTCGAGAGGATCTGTGCCAGATCACAGGCAATGCATTTCTAGAGGGTAATTCTCAGGAAGTTGTCGATGGTGTAATCATCTGGTGGCGCGATGGCGATGGCGATTTAGTTGATGAGTTAATGGATGCCCTCACGTATTTAAGTGAGAGTGGATCTATCTGGGTCTTCACTCCAAAAGTTGGACGCAGTAGTCATGTTGAGCCAAGTGATATTCAAGACGCTGCACCAATTACCGGCCTCAGTGTTACTTCATCGATTTCTATAGCCCACGACTGGACAGCAACACGATTGGTCGCGCGCAAGGCTGGCAAACGGTAGATTTACCTGCATGACACTGACAATTGGACAAGCGGCCCCTGATTTTGAAGTAAATAATCAACATGGTGAGAAAGTTTCGCTAGCTTCATTTAAGGGCGGAAAAAATGTTGTACTACTTTTTTATCCATTTGCATTCTCTGGAATCTGTACTGGTGAACTATGCGCTTTGCGTGATGACCTTGCGGCATTTCAAAATGACAATGTTCAACTACTAGCAATCTCATGTGATCCAATGTATGCACAACGCGCATTTGCCGATCACGAGGGATATAAATTTCCGGTGCTAACAGATTTCTGGCCACACGGTGCAGTTTCTAAAGCCTATGGAGTTTTCGATGATGCACGCGGATGTGCAACACGTGGAACCTTCGTTATCGATAAGTCTGGCATTTTGCGCTGGCAGGTAGTCAATGGCCTTGGCGATGCACGTAATATCGGTGACTACAAAGCAGCAGTAGCTGCGCTGTAATAGCGGGGAATTACTCATTTCACACCTTGTGAAGTAAGATTTGCCGGTGCTCGAAAGAGTACGCGGGTGCTTAGCTCAGTGGTAGAGCGTCTCGTTTACACCGAGAATGTCGGGGGTTCGAAACCCTCAGCGCCCACAAGAAGAAGGAGTTGATGAGAAGCTTATGAAAGCCAGCTCACATGATCAGCGTCAAATCCTCGAAGTAGCTCGACTTGATCAAGCCACAACAGCCCTAAATCACAAAGTATCTACTCTTGCCGAAATTACGCAGCTTCAATCGGTGACTACGAAATCACATAATGCCCGCGACTTACGGATCGGTGCTCAAACTGAACTCAGCGATGTGAAGCGAGAACTTTTGCGCGCAGAGGCCGATGTAGAACAGATTGTAAGTCGAATAACTAAAGATGAGTCCCGTCTCAGTGGTGGCTCGGCATCGCCAAAAGAGCTTGAACAGTTACAACACGAAGTTGGCACACTTGGAGTTCGTCGCACCGAGTTAGAAGAAATTGAACTAGAAATTATGATGCGCGTTGATGAAATCAATGCCCGTATAACCGAACTTCAAGGGCAGGAAGCTACATACGCTGCCGAAATTGCAGATCTAGAGATTCGTAAAGAAAATGCAATGGCTGGATTTAATAATGAGCTAGAGGCAATAGTTAAAGAACGTCAAGAGTCACTTAATGGGGTCTCTCCAGAGTTCATTGCGTTGTATGAAAAGCTTCGGAGCAATAACAATGGAACAGGCGCCGCAGCTCTTATTGCTGGCGCTTGCAACGGCTGCCATCTTTCCATTAATACCGTCGAACTAAAGCGCATTGCAGAGCTTGCTGACGACGAAGTAGTTCGTTGTGAAGAGTGCCGTTGTATTTTGGTGCGCGGAGTTTAACTAGATGGCTAGACATTTTTCACTCACTGCCGATGGTGGTTCTCGCGGTAATCCAGGATCAGCTGGGTATGGCTCAGTTGTTACTGAAAATGGAACAATCATCGCCGAGCTCTATGACTACATTGGAATCGCAACTAATAATGTCGCCGAATACTGTGGATTAATCGCAGGTTTAACTGCGATTCATGCAATAGATCCCGATGCAACCGTAGATGTAAAGATGGATAGTAAGTTAGTTGTCGAGCAGATGTCGGGTCGTTGGCAGATTAAGCATGCAGATATGCGTACATTGGCAAGTGATGCCAGAGCTGCACATAATCCATCGTTAGTAACCTATGCATGGATTCCACGAGATCAGAACTCGCATGCTGATCGTTTAGCCAACAAAGCTCTGGACTTACAGGCCGGCGGCGGAGAAGTAATCTCGGTTCAAAAGAATTATTTAACTGAACGTCTCTTAACAAAAGAAGTGGCAACTACCATTATTTTAATCCGCCATGGCGAGACTCCATTAACTCCATTTAAAAAGTTTTCAGGTGACGGGCCATTGAACCCTGAACTAACTGAACAGGGCTTAGCTCAGGCCGAACTTGTTGCACATGCAGTTGCCGAACTTAATCCAGAAGTGATTGTGGCTTCGCCCCTTAATCGAACAAAGCAGACCGCTGCAGCGCTTTCTCGTGTGACCGGACTGCCCGTTAACTATGAAGATGCATGGATCGAGTGCTCATTTGGAATTTGGGATGGAATGTCCATCGATGAAGTAAAAGAAAAGTATCCAGCTGATTACAACTCATGGTTGTGCTCAACTGGATTTGCTCCGCCGAGCGGTGAATCCTATGACGCTGTCGCTGTGCGTGTTGATGAAGCTCTAGAAAAGATTGTTGCGCAATATCCAGGTCAACGTGTGGCTGTAGTTACACATAATGGAACAATCAAGACTGCGGCCAAGTTAGCTGTCGGTGCACCTGCTGAATCCATCTTTCATATAGATGTTTCACCCTGCTCGATCACTATGATTTCTATCTGGCCAAGTGATGGCCTTCGTGCACTACGTTCGCTTAATGAACAAGGGCACTTACGCTAAACCCACTGTTGCTAGCCATAAGCGTGCCATCTCGGAGTGGCCAAAAACGCTTGGGTGGATTCCATCGTCTGCAATCTTCCCCATGGAAAAAATCTTAGATAATGCAGTGAAGTGCTGATCAAAAGGCACCATAATCGCATCGAATTTCTCGGCCATTTCATGCACAATGGCAATCTTTGGATCTAAGTCTTCTCGCCAAGAATTCATCTCATCGTGAACGGGCAGTAAGAATGGTTCACACACAACAAACTGCGGATTACATGAAGCCCTGGTCAGGCTCAATAACCGCTCATAACGTTCACGAAAATCTTCGGCAGTCGTAATGTCATTGTCATCGTATCGGCGCCACGTGTCATTAATGCCAATTGCAATTGAAACTAGAGTGGGTTTATGGTCCAACACATCGACCTGCCAACGATTTTCTAAATCGATTAAACGGTGCCCGCTTGTCCCAACATTGATGACCTCACCTTTTAGCACGCCGGATCGAGCGATTTCTCGCACATAGCCATCGCCGTAGGGTGGCTCAATGTCTCGACCACAGTCAGTGACGCTATCTCCAATGAAGAGATTTATAGCCGACATAAATCTAGCTTCCTAACTCTGCAATAAGTTCGTTGATGGGCCCTTCAATTTGATCGCCAAATAGATTCTTGCGGTGCTCCAAGAGCTGCTCATTGAGCGCTTCTAGTGCACTTTGATCGGCCGGTGTTCCAGTGATACATCCCTTGTCTGAATTGAATGTACATCCTTTAAGAACTTGACCTAGACCTACAAGAACTTCACCGCCGATTAAGTATTTCTCCAACCACTTAGTAATCTCTGAAATCATCAGTGGTTTGCTGAATTCTTTCTCAAGTAAGTATGCGTGGTTAGCGATTATTTCATTACCAGCAGCTATGAAGATGTCGCCAGCTTCAATCAGATTTCCTTGGCGCCACTGTGTTACACCTTTACGAAACACCTGCCGCAAATCTGGTGCAGGATCTCCACCTACCGCCGTTCCCATTGAAGTGCGCAAGAACTTTCGCAGCGCAATGCGATCGACCTCATTCGGGATGAGGTAAACAAGTGCGTTCTCCCACGACTGATCTGGGTCATAGGCAGCCGTATTCCATAAGTAATGTCCAATGGTAAATAGAGGTATCTGTGACATCTCAAACTGCAGCATAGGATTTGAAACCAAACCTGATGAATATTTCTGCAAACCCACTTCGCGCCCACGGACAGGGCCTATGTATAAGTTCTTTTGCAGGCCACCATCATTGACAGGGAAGTTATCCCAATAAAGTGCTGGCCGCAGGGTTGTACGTTCGAAGATAACGGCATCTGAGATATCGAGGTACTCAGAGATTATTGAGCGTCCAGTCCACATAATATTGACTCGGGCATGGAGTTGTTGGCCGAGCTCCTGAAGATAAGGCTCGTTGCCACGACCTGAATAATGCATAGGGCACAAAGTCAGCACAACATGTGGATCTAGAGCAACGAGTTTTGCCCATACACGGTTGGTGAAATCTGCATGAGCTGCGGCAGTTGAAACATAGCGGGCTATATCTTCTTCGTGTTGTAACTCCCATGCGATGTCATCCCACAGCAAACCAAAATGCCTGGCACCTAAATCAAATAACTGCCTATATCGATTGACTACAGCATCTATATCGGCATCATCACTGTACTTCACTGATAAACCAGGGGATACGCAGACTGCGAGTTCCATAGCATTTTTGTGGCCTTGCTGAATCAGCTCTTCAGTAGTCGCAAGAAAAGCTGCATCGAAAGGGGAGCGCCAGTTAAATCGCTGCCACGGAATATCCTTAGGAGCCAAGAAGTAAGTATTCATGTTGTAGTCACCGCAATGCTTTAACGCACGCAACCGTTGCTCATGACTCCAAGGCTTTCCGTAAAAACCTTCGACAACTCCACGAATAGCAAAATCCGGGGCTTCATTAGATGAAATTGCTGTTTGCCCAGATTTAATCCACGTCGCTAGTGCGTTCAGTGCATAGCGATAAGCGTGATCGACCTGAACACCGATGGTGGCAGTTATGGCGGTGCCTAATCTGGAGGCAGTCAGAGAAAAGCCCTCTGGTTTTACAGAAGAGGAGTTTTCCAGAGTAATCTCAATCCTTAAATCATCACATTCTTCATGGGCCCAGAAGGCCTCATTAATAGATGTGATGAGAGGGGATGCGTTGGCGATTGAGATCATTGCACAACAACCTTTCCTGCTTGAGTTAAAAGGTGTACAGAGAACGCATCTGGTACGGCTGCAAAGTAACTATGCGCAGCGGCTAAAACTGAGCCAAAAACTGGTGGAATTGTCAGTACTTTTATGGAGGAGTTGGGAATTAGTCGAGTCACTTCACCCTCAAACTCCTGATCAAATATTGCACATCCAGCCGTATGTAGGCCCCCAGCTCGAATTATCGTAACTTTTTCACCTTTGAAATCTAGGCGCGAAAAAATGCCAAAGACATCTAAAGCATGTTGGTGTGCAACTTTTGTTACATTCTCAATTGCCGTGGCATCGCCTGTATTGGCAAGGTCAAAGATCAAAGGCGCAAGAGATTCATCGAGAGGAATTCGATCTCGAGCAATAGCAGTAAAGAACTCGGTCATATCGTTATAGCCGAGCGTGGTTGGAATAAGGGTAAACATCTGAGTCTTTTTCGCAATCCCATGATGCATCCTTGCAATTGAGTCAAGACACAGAGCTACAAGTTGCCCAGCACCGCCAGCTTCACCTAGATCCATTCCCATTGTTTGCACAGTATTGCTGGAATCGCGGCCCGTAGTCTTACCCCCAGTGCCGGCGATTGAGACTATTCCGATGCCATCCGGAATTCCAGCAAAGAGAGCGGCGAAAGAATCATTCATCAAGTGAGTGGGTCCACTTAGCTGTAATGAATTAATTACTGGAATAAAGTTTTCTTTGTCTTCATCCCAATCGATTCCAGCCAATGCAAAAGTTGACTCCACTACATCTTCAATTGTAATTCCTGCATCATGAACTGCCGAACGTATTAGTTCTTGCAGACCATTTTGAACGGCCTGAAGCCCGATACGTTCCCAGTTGGCACCACCATTTGCTGCAGTACCAAGAACGTTTCCATCTAGGTCGACAATGACGGCATGAGTTTTAGTTCCCCCGCCATCGATACCTAAGAGAGCCTTAGTCATTAAAGGCTCCAATCATTCCAGCGTTCTCTTTCTTTAGATCTGTCCATAGCGCACGAGCATCGGCTATATCTGGACCGATGGGATTAGTAATAAGGGCTCGAAGCGCGCTCTCTTCATCGCCATTGACGGCGGCATCAATAGTTAAAAGTTCAAAATCCTTAACCGTGCGCACGAGTGCATCGATATCACCGCGCATCGCAGTTGTCTTTATCGATTGCGCTCCCGCCGACGTTATTACTGCGGGAATCTCCATGACTGCATCGTCTGGGAAGCCAGGAACGGCGCCATTGTTGAGCGTATTGACGATATGAGTGGTGCCTGCATTGTTATGGATATCGGCCATAAGCTCGGCGGCAGAGTCTGAGTAATAAGCACCACCGCGCTGCATAAGCTCCTCGGGCTTAGTAACAAGGGTTTCGTCCTTAAATTTCTCAATCAAGATCTCTTCAATCTTCATAACTTCACTTGCACGGGTTGGGTTATTGGATTGATAGTTAATCCACTCTTTTTCAGCGTAGTAATACAGCAAGTAATAGTTTGGAATTGCATCCAAAAAGTCAATTGATCGTTGAGTCCAGGCAGGTGAATCACCAGGTTTACCTTTTTCGATGGTTAATCCACGGAAAGCTGCAATTGCAGAAGCGCTTTGGTCGATACCGTCAATATGAACAGATCGAATCCACGAGAGGTGATTGAGTCCTACATAATCGAACTTAACTGATGACGATTCCACGCCCATCGCCTCTGCAATCTCAATTCGAGTATTCCAGGGAACATTACAAAGACCAATAGTTGTTAGCTCGGGTACTTCTTGAATAATTGTTTGCGTAATTAAACCTGCGGGATTTGTAAAGTTTAAAAGAATCGCAGTCGGCGCTTCTTCAACAATGGTACGTGCAATATGTAAGGCAACCGGAATAGTTCGAAGTGCTTTAGCAAAACCCCCGACACCAACTGTTTCTTGGCCTACTAAATTATATTTGCGCCCTAAAAGTTCATCACGGTGCCTTGCGACTTGAGTTCCAACTCTAAATTGACTAACTACGAAAGACGAGCCTCGAATACCAGCACGCAAATCTGTTCCATAGTCAATCGTGATATCTACGTTTGCTGCCTTAATCATGCGCTGTGCAAAGCGAGCAATGATTTCTAATTTTGTAGTTTCAATATCAATCAAATGAATGTGGGAGATTAGAAGTCGACCATGTCGTTTGATGACCCCATCGATGAGCTCGGGGGTATAGGTAGAGCCCCCGCCAATTACCGCTAGCTTCATTTACTTGGATCCAGCCGCACTTCGAACTGCGTGCACAGTCTTGTTATTAAAGACAATGTCACACGCTGATTTTGTAGCGATCGAGAGTGCTCCAACAAGGATCCCGGTATCACCAAGGGTGGAGATCTCAATTCTTGGCGCAAACGGGACAACTTTTGAGACCAAGGCTTTTATTGGCTCTATGAAAAAAGTGGCCGCACGTCCAATACCGCCAGATAGCACGACAAGCTCAACATCGGTCACCGCTGAAATTGCAGCAACGTAAAGCGCAATTCGTTCGGCCTCAATGGCTACGACGGCTTTACCTAGTTCATCATCGGCCTTAGCTGCATTAAGAATATCAATAGTTGAATAGGGTGCTTTAACAATACTTTTTGGAAATTTCTTGGCAAGTGACTGTGCAATTTCTGCCACGGAATCCCCAGAAGGGTTAGTTGCACTTCTATGTATATCTAGAGGATTGCCAAATGGAACATAAAAGACTTCACCAGCTGCTCCTCGATGTCCACGCAATAGTTTTCCATTTAAAACTAAGCCTGAACCTAAACCAGAACCAACTGATAGAACCGCAAAGTTTTCTATATCTCGCCCGTGCCCAGCAAACTGTTCAGCAACTGTTACCAAATTAATATCATTTTCTAAAGTAGGTTTTAGGCCAAACTCTTCTTCAATAAGGGCAGAAAGATTAATGCCATCTAATGAACCAATGGTTCCGGCAATAGAGATGACACCGGTCCTATGATTAATAACACCAGGAGTACCAACTACAATTGTCGCAACGTCTTTAATCTTATAACCGGATTCCTTTAACGCCTGATCAACGGCTTGATGCATCACCAAGACCAACTCTTTGAGTTCAAGTGATTTAACTGGTACCGATTTTTCTGCCCGCATCACTTGGTTTAAATCTCCAACTGCAGCACGAATAAAGCGGGATCCGATATCGATTCCCAAGCACACTTTTATGTCGCTGACGGCTTCATACACAGAGCGCGCACGACGAG